>NZ_CBCPLW010000006.1:0-225156 GCF_965119515.1 Aeromonas sp. Marseille-Q7275 | reverse complement strand
TGGACTCTCGGGTGGGTCTTGATCGGCAAATATTGATGCGGCCGGATACGGCGGGCGAGGCCCGCGAAGGGGGCCAATGCTAACGGATCCCGCCCCGCCTGCCCAGCACAGAGGCAGCCTCACTCCAGCAGGCGCTTGAGGGAATCGCGCCGGACCAGCTTGCCACTGAAAGAGGGCAGCGCCTCGGGCTCCCCCTCCTCCACCATGGTGATCAGCCGGCTGATGGTCTCCTGGATCATCTCGGTCACCGGCATCTTGACGCTGGCCAGCGACGGAATGACGTAGGGAGCCAGGGCGATGTCGTCGAACCCCACCACGGAGACCTGCTCCGGCACCGACACGCCGCACTCGTGCAACTGCTTGATGGCGCCGATCGCCATGTCATCGTTGCTGGCGATCAGAGCACTGAAGCTCACCCCGCGCGCCAGCAGGGTCGAGACGGCGGCCGCGCCGCAGGCGGGGGTCCACTTGCCAGGGGCGATCAGCGCCTCTTGCACGGGAATGCCGTGCCGGGCAAGGGCATCGCGGTAGCCGGCGAGGCGCTCCATGCCGGTGGGGGAATCCGCCGAGCCTGTGATGAAGGCGATGTCGCTGTGCCCCATCTCGACCAGCCTCTCCACCACGGCCGCGGCGGCAGCCTGCTGATCGGAGTAGACGCAGTGCGCCGGGTGGCGCCGCAGCCGCCGGTTGAGCACCATGATGGGCTGGGAGTGCTGCTCGATGAGCTCGTCCATCTCCTCAACGCCGAGAAAACGCGGGTAGATGATGACGCCGTCACAGCGGGAGTCGAGCAGGTACTGGATGGCCTGTCGCTCCTCCTCGGCGCTGTGCTTGCCATCGGCCAGGATCAGCTGCCGGCCCCTATCTTCGGTCAAGCGCGCCGCGTGGGAGAGCAGCTCGCTGAAATAGACGCCGTGATAGAGGGTGTTGGTCACCACCAGCCCCAGGGTCTGGGTGTTTTTGGTGGCCAGCTGCCTCGCCAGCAGGTTGGGGCGATAGCCGCTCTCCTCTATGGCCTGGAACACCCGATCCCGGGTCTCCTGGCTGGTATAGCCATTGCCCGACAGCACCCGGGAGACAGTCGCCTTCGACACCCCTGCCCGCTTCGCCACCTCCAGCATAGTCGTCATCATCTTCCCCTCTTCTCGACGGGCCGCAGTGTACTGCACGGGACCCGCTTGTGCTAACGAGAATGGGCGCAGGCCAACCCTTTCAGTGATCCCATTCACGCTTCTGCACAATGGCGGTGCGACCGTCTTGTCTGTGAGCATGAAACTGCGCATGCTATGTGGAACCGGTTCCACAATGCAGTTTCATTCCCGCTCTTCCCGTCGTCAATGACGGGGATCGACAGGCCTCATTTGGTAAGAAGGATACGACTAGATGTCAAAGAACTACGCGGCCCTGGCCGGCAAGGTCATCACGGCCCTCGGCGGAACCGGCAACATAGTCGCCGTGACCCACTGCATGACGCGCCTGCGCTTCGTGCTGCAAGACCCCACCCTGGTGGACAGTCCCACGCTCAAGGCCACTGCCGGGGTACTTGGGGTGGTCAGCAGTGATAACCAGTGCCAGGTGATCATCGGCAACATGGTCTCCCACGCCTATCGCGAGGTGCTTGCCCAGTTGCCGGAAGGCGCACGGGGAGACCTGCCAGCGGCCAAGCCAGGCTTCAGCCTGCGCCGCATGGGCGCCGCCATCCTCGACGCCCTGATCGGCACCATGTCGCCGCTCATTCCGGCCATCATCGGCGGCTCCATGCTCAAGCTGCTGGCCATGGTGCTGGAGATGACCGGGGTGCTGGAGAAAGGCTCCTCGACCCTCACCATACTCACGGTGGCCGGGGATGGCGCCTTCTTCTTCCTGCCCCTGATGGTGGCCGCCTCCGCCGCCGTCAAGTTCAAGACCAATATGTCGCTCGCCATCGCCATCGCTGGCGTGCTGGTGCACCCCAGCTTCATCGAGCTGATGGCCAGGGCCGCCGAGGGGGAGCAGGTGACCTTCGCCCTGATCCCGGTCACCGCGGTGAAATACACCTACACAGTGATCCCGGCCCTGGTGATGACCTGGTGCCTCTCCTACATAGAGCGCTGGGTCGATCGCATCACCCCGGCGGTGACCAAGAACTTCTTGAAGCCCATGCTGATAGTGCTGATTGCGGCGCCGCTCGCCATCCTGCTCATCGGCCCCATCGGCATCTGGATTGGCACCGCCATCTCTGGCCTGGTCTACACGGTTCACGACTACCTGGGCTGGCTGTCGGTGGCCATCATGGGGGCGCTCTGGCCGCTGCTGGTGATGACCGGCATGCACCGCGTCTTCACCCCGACCATCATCCAGACCATCGCCGAGACCGGCAAGGAGGGCATGGTGATGCCCTCGGAGATAGGCGCCAACCTCTCCCTCGGTGGCTCCTCCCTGGCCGTCGCCTGGCGCACCAAAAACCCCGAACTGCGCCAGACTGCGCTGGCGGCGGCCGCCTCCGCCATCATGGCGGGGATCTCCGAACCCGCCCTCTACGGCGTCGCCCTGCGATTGAAGCGCCCCCTCATCGCCAGCCTCATCAGCGGCTTCATTTGCGGCGCCGTGGCCGGCATGGCGGGCCTCGCCAGCCACTCCATGGCGGCCCCCGGGCTCTTCACCAGCGTGCAGTTCTTCGATCCGGCCAACCCCATGAGCATCGCCTGGGTGTTCGCCGTGATGGCGCTCTCAGTGGTGCTCTCCTTCGTGCTGACCCTAGTGATGGGCTTTGAAGACATACCGGTGCAGGAGCAGGCACCCCGGACGCCAGCCCGGGCCGACGCGGCCATGCCGGGCCAGCCGGCCACCAGCCTGTGAATTCATCTCATCCGACATGACAAGAGGTAACCGATGTCGATAACCAGATTTCCCCAGGGTTTCCTGTGGGGCGGCGCCCTGGCCGCCAACCAGGCGGAAGGCGGCCATCGCGAGGGGGGCAAGGGGCTGACCACGGTGGACATGATCCCCCATGGCGCCAACCGCATGGCGGTCAAGCTTGGCCAGGAGAAGCGCTTCACCCTGCGGGATGACGAGTTCTACCCAAGCCACGAGGCCATCGATTTCTATCACCGCTACAAGGAAGACATCGCCCTGATGGCCGAGATGGGCTTCACCGTGTTTCGCACCTCCATCGCCTGGAGCCGGCTCTACCCGAACGGCGACGAGCCAGAACCCAACCCCGAGGGCATCGCCTTCTACCGGGCCCTGTTCCAGGAGTGCAGAAAGTACAACATCGAGCCCCTGGTGACCCTGTGCCACTTCGACGTGCCCATGCACCTGGTGGTGGAGTACGGCTCCTGGCGCAACCGCCAGATGGTGGACTTTTTCACCCGCTATGCCCGCACCTGCTTCGAGGCGTTCGACGGCCTGGTGAAGTACTGGCTCACCTTCAACGAGATCAACATCCTGTTGCACAGCCCCTTCTCCGGGGCGGGGCTGGTGTTCGAGGAGGGGGAGCACCAGGAGCAGGTCAAATACCAGGCGGCCCACCACGAGCTGGTCGCGAGCGCCCTGGCGACCCAAATTGCCCACGAGGTCAATCCGGCAAACCAGGTGGGTTGCATGCTGGCGGGGGGCAGCTTCTACCCCTACTCCTGCAAGCCGGAAGATGTCTGGGCCGCGCTGCAAAAGGAGCGAGAGAACCTGCTGTTCATCGACGTGCAGGCGAGAGGCGCCTACCCGGCCTATGCGGCCCAGGTGTTTCGCGAGAAGGGGATCCGGCTCGTCAAGGCGCCGGAGGATGATGAGATCCTCACACACAGCGTCGATTTCGTCTCCTTCAGCTACTACGCCTCCCGCTGCGCCTCGGCCGACATGAACGCGGGCAACACCAGCGCCGCCAACGTGGTCAAGTCCCTGCGAAACCCCCACATCGAGGTGAGCCAGTGGGGCTGGGGCATAGACCCCCTCGGCCTTCGCATCACCATGAACAGCCTGTACGATCGCTACCAGAAACCCCTGTTCCTGGTGGAGAACGGCCTGGGGGCCATGGACGAGATCAACGCCGATGGCGAGATAGAGGACGACTATCGCATCGACTACCTGCGCGCGCACATCGGCGCCATGGGGGATGCCATCGAAGACGGTGTGCCGCTATTGGGCTACACCAGCTGGGGCTGCATCGATCTGGTCTCCGCCTCCACCGGCGAGATGAGCAAGCGCTACGGCTTCGTCCACGTGGACAGGGACGATGCCGGCCAGGGCACCCTGGCGCGCAGGCGCAAGAAGTCGTTCTGGTGGTACCGGCAGGTGATCGCCAGTAACGGGGAAGATCTGGCATGACGAGGGCCGCCCCGCAGAGGAAGGGGCGGCTTGCGACAGAGACAAAAACAGAGATGGGGGCCTGGGCCCCCATCTCTGTTTCATGTCGACGACGGTCAGAAAACGTTTAACTGCCTTCGTTGAAGATCTCCAGGTTGCTGGTCCCTTCCTGCCACTCGCGCACCGCCTTGCTGTCGTCGTTGCGCAGGGCGTTCAGGTGGTCCAGATAGCCCTGATCCACGTCAGAGGTCACGTAGTGACCATTGAACACCGAGGTCTCGAAGTGGCGCAGCTCGGGGTTGATCTCCCGCACCGCCTCTTCCAGATCTTCCAGATCCTGAAAAATCAGGCCATCGGCGCCGATCAACTTGCACACCTCTTCCACTTCACGGCCGTGGGCAATCAGCTCGTTGGCGGTGGGCATGTCGATGCCGTAGACGTTGGGGAAGCGGATTTCCGGTGCCGCCGAGGCGAAGTAGACCTTGGCCGCCCCTGCTTCACGGGCCATCTGGATGATCTGCTCCGAGGTGGTGCCACGGACGATGGAGTCATCCACCAGCAACACCTTCTTGCCCTTGAATTCGGAGCTGATGGCGTTGAGCTTGCGACGCACCGACTTCTTGCGCTGGGTCTGGCCCGGCATGATGAAGGTACGGCCGATGTAGCGGTTCTTCACGAAGCCCTGGCGGTAAGGCAGGCCCAGGGTGTGGGCGATCTCCAGCGCCACGTCGCAGGAGGTCTCGGGGATGGGGATGACCACATCCACGTCGAGATCTTCCCACTCCCGTGCAATCTTCTTGCCCAGCTTGCGGCCCATGTTGAGACGGGCGGCGTAGACGGAGACCTTGTCGATGCACGAATCGGGGCGGGCGAAGTAGACGTACTCGAAGATGCAGGAGCTCATCTGGGGGTTCTCCGCACACTGCTCGGAGAAGAGCTGGCCCTGCTCTGTGATGTAGATGGCCTCGCCCGGGGCGACGTCACGCACCGTCTCGAAACCGATGGCGTCGAGGGCCACGCTCTCGGAGGCGAGCATGTACTCCACCTGGCCCTGCTCGTCGGCGCGGCGGCCCAGGATCAGCGGACGGATGCCGTTGGGATCGCGAAAGCCGATGAGGCCGTGGCCGATCACCAGGGACACCACGGCATAGGCGCCGCGGATCTGCTGGTGCACCTTGCGCACCGCAGAGAAGATGTCCGCAGGGGCCAGCGCCATCTTGTCGCATAGATCCAGCTCGTGGGCCAGCACGTTCAGCAGCACTTCGGAGTCCGAGGTGGTGTTGATGTGGCGGCGGGCCACCTTGAACTGCTGCTCCTTGAGATCCTTGGCGTTGGTGAGGTTGCCGTTATGGGCCAGCACCATGCCGTAGGGCGAGTTCACGTAAAAGGGTTGGGCTTCAGCGGCACTGGAGCTGCCTGCGGTGGGATATCTGACATGTCCTATGCCGATATGCCCCTTCAGTCGCTGCATGTGGCGCACTTCAAACACATCCTTCACCAGGCCGTTGGCCTTGCGTTGCCGGAAGTTTCCACTGTCAATGGTCACGATCCCGGCGGCATCCTGTCCCCTGTGCTGCAACACCGTCAAGGCGTCGTAGAGGGCCTGATTGACGGGGGTGGTGCCAACTATACCGACAATACCGCACATGTCTTTGCTACCTCGAAGTCACTGTACCTGTTGAAGAAAACTGGACGAGTTCAGCATGAACCCGAAAAACCACTGGATCACCGGCTTGAACTCGGGAACCAGCTTGGACGCCACCCACCAGTCGCTCTGGGAGAGGCTGGTGAAGGTATCCATAAAAAACAGCAGGGCACTGACGATCAGTACCCCGCGAATGGCGCCAAAACAGACCCCCAGCACCCGATCCGTGCCGGAGAGTCCCGTCTTTTCCACCAGCAAGCCCACCACGTAGTTGACCACGCTCCCCAGGATCAGGGTCGCCACGAAGAGGGCGGCGATGGCCAGGCCGTTGCGCACCATGGCGTCGGAGAAGGAGGTGAAGTAGACGGCGAGATCCGGATAGAAATGGCTGGCAATGAAAAAGGCGACGAACCAGGTGACAAGGGACATGGCTTCCTTCAGGAAGCCGCGCACCAGGCTGATGAGGGCAGAGAAACCGACGATGCCGATGATGGCGTAATCAATCCAGACCATAGAAAAAGATGTCCTGCGAAATTGCGGCGCAGTCTAACAAAAACGATTGCGCAATGCTTGATAAAAATGTGTTAAAGGTTCAATGGAGCGCCGAAGGAGACCGCTCCTCGCCCCTGCCGGGGGCGGCTGGCGCCCAAATGCACAACGCCATGGCATGGCCATGGCGTTGTGGTCAGCAAGGGGGGCTTAGCCGATGTGGGTCAGGCCGCCCATGTAGGACTGCAGCGCCGCCGGGATGGCGATGCGGCCGTCTTCCTGCTGGTAGTTCTCGATCACCGCCACCAGGGTGCGGCCCACCGCGAGGCCGGAGCCGTTCAGGGTGTGCAGCAGCTGCGGCTTGCCGTCCACACGCACGCGGGCCTGCATGCGGCGCGCCTGGAAGTCGGTGCAGTTGGAGACGGAGGAGATCTCGCGGTAGGTGTTCTGGGCCGGCAGCCAGACTTCCAGATCGTAGGTCTTGGCGGCGCAGAAGCCCATGTCACCGGTGCAGAGCGCCATCACGCGATAGGGCAGCTCCAGCAGTTGCAGCACCTTCTCGGCGTGACCCACCATCTCTTCCAGCGCGTCCCAGGACTTCTCCGGGTGCACCAGCTGGACCATCTCGACCTTGTCGAACTGGTGCATGCGGATGAGGCCCCGGGTGTCACGGCCATAAGAGCCGGCTTCGGAGCGGAAGCAGGGGCTGTGGGCCGTCATCTTGATGGGCAGTTCCTGCTCGTCGAAGATCTCGTCGCGGGCCATGTTGGTGAGCGGCACTTCGGAGGTCGGGATCAGGGAGAACTTGCGCACCTTGCCCTCGTCTTCCCCTTCCCCCTCGATACCTGTGTTGAACAGATCCTGGGAGAATTTCGGCAGCTGGCCGGTGCCATACAGGCTGTCCGGGTTCACCAGGTAGGGCACATAGCATTCGGTGTAGCCGTGCTGCAGGGTGTGCAGGTCCAGCATGAACTGCGCCAGGGCGCGGTGCAGGCGGGCAATCTGGCCCTTCATCACCACGAAGCGGGCACCGGAGAGCTTGACGCCGTTCTTGAAGTCCACGCCCTTGACCGCTTCACCTATGTCGATGTGATCCCGTACCGGGAAGTCGAACTCGCGCGGGGTGCCCCAGCGGCGCACTTCCACGTTGTCGTTCTCGTCGCGACCCACCGGGGTGGTGTCGCTCGGCAGGTTGGGGATGGCGTCCGAGATGGCCTTGATGTCGGCCAGCAGTGCCTCGAGCGCGACCTTGCTGGTCTCCAGCTCGTCGTTGATCTTGGTCACTTCGGCCTTGAGCGGAGCCACATCTTCGCCGCGACGGGCAGCCTCACCGATGGACTTGGAGCGGGCGTTGCGCTCGGCCTGCAGCTCCTGGGTACGGGACTGCAGATCCTTGCGTTTCTCTTCCAGAGCATTGACAGCCGCTACGTCCAGCGCGTAGCCACGTGCAGCCAGACGAGCGGCGGCCTCTTCGATATCGCTGCGCAGATATTTGGGATCCAGCATGGTTTACCTACTTTTTTTAATGGGATCTGGGCCTGGGTCATCCGCCCTGGCGAGAAAACAGATCCGGAAGTTAACATCGGTTGGCGCACCCCTATGTCTTCGGAATCGGGCCTTCGAAATCAAGAAGATGGTGCAAGGCCAAGACAAGCGGGGTCAGAGGGGCAGTGTAGCAGACCGCCCCCCCGCCCGAACAGGGCGTATTGCTGTCGTTTTTGCCAAGTTTGACGGCATCGGCAGGCTTATCTTCGCCGATCCGAGGGATCCCCATGCCGCCCGGCAACCCGCCCTTACTTCTCTCTCTGGCGCGGGCTCTGCCGGTCCAGCTCGCGCAGATAGTCGAGCTTCTGGGCGATCTGCTTCTCGAGGCCCCGATCGGTGGGCTGGTAGTAGTGCTTGCCCGCCAGCTCGGGGGGGAAGTACTCCTCGCCGGCGGCATAGGCCCCAGGTTCGTCGTGGGCGTAGCGGTACTCGGCGCCATAGCCGAGCTCGCTCATCAGCCTGGTGGGCGCGTTGCGCAGGTGCGGCGGCACCTCGAAGTCCGGCAGGTTTTTGGCGTCATTGAGCGCCGCCTTCCAGGCGGTGTAGACCGCATTGCTCTTGGGGGCGCAGGCGAGGTAGACGATGGCCTGGGCGATGGCCCGCTCCCCTTCCGCCGGACCGATGCGGTGGAAGCAGTCCCAGGCCGAGAGCGCCACCTGCATGGCGCGGGGATCGGCGTTGCCCACGTCTTCCGAGGCAATGGCCAGCAAGCGGCGGGCGATGTAGAGCGGATCGCAACCGGCGCTCACCATGCGGGCATACCAGTAGAGGGCCGCATCCGGTGCCGAGCCGCGAATGGACTTGTGCACCGCCGAGATGAGGTCGTAGAAGTGATCCCCCCCCTTGTCGAAGCGCGCCACGTGCTCCCCCACCACGGCGGCGAGCAGGGCGCTGTCGATCACCCTCTCCCCTGCCCCATTGGCCTCGGCCATGTCGGCCAGGAGCTCCAGGTAGTTGAGGGACTTGCGCCCGTCTCCATCCACGGCTTTGGCCAGCGCCGCCTTCACCCCGGGGGCAAAGGTGAGGCTCGGGTCATTGAGGCCGCGGGGGTCTGTCATCGCCTGATCGAGCATGGCGAGGATGTCCTCCTCCTCCAGCCGCTTGAGCAGATAGACCCGGGCCCGGGAGAGCAGTGCATTGTTGAGTTCGAACGAGGGGTTTTCGGTGGTGGCGCCGATGAAGGTGATGGTGCCGTCTTCGATGTGGGGCAGGAACACATCCTGCTGGCTCTTGTTGAAGCGGTGCACCTCGTCCACGAAGAGGATGGTGCGCACCCCGCGCCAGCTGTTCTCCTTCGCCTTGTCGATGGCGGCGCGGATCTCCTTGATGCCGGAGGTGACCGCGGAGAGCCGCTCCACCTCGGCCTGGCAGTAGTGGGCCATCAGCTCGGCGAGGGTGGTCTTGCCGGTGCCGGGCGGTCCCCACAGGATCATGGAGTGGCAGTGCCCCGCCAGGATCGCCTTGCGCAGGGGCTTGTCCGCCCCCAGGATGTGCTGCTGACCGATATACTGGTCGAGGGTTTGCGGCCGCATCCTGGCCGCCAGCGGACGAAAGTCCGACGAGAAATCCAGCGACAAGTTGCTCATCTGTATTGACCGTTCAGTATCACGCATACCGCCATGGAAAAACGGTCCGACGCGAAATCCAATAAGAGGTTACTCATCTCTATTGACCCCCAGCGTCACGCCCGTCGCCGTTGACAGACGGGCTGACGATAAATCCAGCGACCGCCTGCTCATCAGCGCTGATCGTCCAGTGCGACCCCCTTGGGTATCTTGAACACGAACTCGTTGCCCTTGAGCACCGGCTTGCGGTTGAAGCTGCTCAAGACGAATTCGCTCCACTGCCCCTGGGCCTCTTTCACGTCGAACCGGCTGATGTTGTTCTGACGGTCGAAGGTGATGCGGAAGGAGGCGATCAGCTCGTCCTTGTTGCGGCTGGTGACTGTGTAAACATCCCCTTCCTGGGTCACGTCGTAGTTCTTCCAGAGCCCGACATCGTTGCCGGCAATCAGCACGAAGGGGGTGTTGAGCACCGCATCCTTCATCTTGAGGGCGGTGACCTGCTCGACGAAGGGATCATAGACCCACACATCCTTGCCGTCCGCCACGATCAGGCTCTCGTCCGGGGTCGTGGTGTGCCAGTTGAAGCGGTTCGGGCGCTGCACCAGCAGGGAACCGCTCGCCTTCTGCAGCTCCTTGCCCTTGCTGTCATAGACGGTCTGGGCAAACTTGGCCGAGAACAGGCTGACACCCGTCAGCTTCTGCTTGAGATCGCTGGCCGCATCGGCCCACACCTGGCTGCTGGCGAGCAACAGTACAGAACCCATCAATAATGCTTTTTTCATCGCGATTCCCGTTGAAGAGGGTCAGATAAAAGGCCATGTCCGCAGACATGGCCAGGATGATATGAAGGCTTAATCACGCACCGGGGGCGGTGCCAGCACGTCGCGCTGGCCGTTGCCCCCCGGAGAGCTGACGATGCCCTGGTTTTCCATCTGCTCGATGAGACGGGCCGCCCGGTTGTAACCAATCTTGAACTTGCGCTGCACGCTGGAGGTCGAGCCACGGCGGGATTCCACCACGAAGGCGACCGCCTCGTCGAACAGGGGATCCAGCTCCTCGTCACCCCCGCCGCCGTACTCGCCGCCACCGCCTTCGCCGTCCGACTCACCGGAGAGGATCTCGTCGATGTAGTTCGGCTCGCCGCGCAGTTTCCAGTCCGCCACCACCTTGTGCACCTCGTGGTCATCGACGAAGGCGCCGTGGACCCGGGTCGGGTTGGAGGTGCCGGCGGGCATGTAGAGCATGTCCCCCATGCCGAGCAGGGATTCGGCGCCGCCCTGATCCAGGATGGTGCGGGAATCTATCTTGCTCGACACCTGGAAGGAGATCCGGGTCGGGATGTTGGCCTTGATGAGGCCGGTGATCACATCCACCGAGGGGCGCTGGGTCGCGAGGATGAGGTGAATACCGGCCGCCCGCGCCTTCTGGGCGATACGGGCGATGAGCTCTTCCACCTTCTTGCCGACGATCATCATCATGTCGGCGAACTCGTCCACCACCACCACTATGTGGGGCAGCTTCTCCAGCTCCGGCGGCATCTGATCCATGGAGTCACCCGGACGCCACAGGGGATCCCGCAGGGGCTCGCCCTCGGCGGCCGCGGCCAGCACCTTGTCGTTGTAACCCTTGAGGTTGCGCACCCCGACCGCGGACATCAGCTTGTAGCGACGCTCCATCTCGCCCACGCACCAGCGCAGGGCGTTGGCGGCATCCTTCATGTCGGTGACCACCTCGGTCAGCAGATGGGGGATCCCTTCGTAGACCGAAAGCTCCAGCATCTTGGGGTCGATCATGATGAAGCGCAGATCGTCCGGTGTCGACTTGTAGAGCATGGAGATGATCATGGTATTGACCCCCACCGACTTGCCCGAGCCCGTGGTACCGGCCACCAGCAGGTGAGGCATCTTGGCCAGGTTCACCACCACGGGTTCCCCTGCTATGTCCTGCCCCAGCCCCATGGTCAGCGGATTGTGGCTGCCAGAGAAAGCCTCGCAGTCCAGGGTCTCACGCAGGTAGACGGTCTGGCGCACCCGGTTGGGCAGCTCGATGCCGACGAAGGTCTTGCCCGGGATAACCTCCACCACCCTCACGCTGCTGGCGGACAGCGAACGGGCAAGATCGCGCGACAGGTTGGTGATCTTGCTCGCCTTCATGCCCGGCGCCAGATCCAGCTCGAAGCGAGTGATGACCGGGCCCGGATAGACGCCGACCACCTTGGCCTGGACGTTGTAGTCGGCGAGTTTCGCCTCCACCAGCCGGCCCATGCGGTCCAGCTCGTCCTTGCTCATCATCTGGGTCTTGGCGGGCGGGCGGTCGAGCAGCTCTATGCTCGGCAGCGGCGCCATGGCGGGCTGGGGGCGGCGCTTGGGTTTGACCGGTGCGGCCACCACTGGCGCGTCAGCCTCCTCCCCTTCCGCCCAGGGCAGATCGAGTTCGTCATCCCCGTCATCGGCCAGGGCCGGCTGACGGCGGGCAGTGGCAACGGCGGCGCGCTTGGGTCTGGCCACGGGCGCCGGCTCGTCCTCTTCATCATCGAATTGCGGATCGAACTGGAAGGTGTCGTCATCGAGCTCCGGCAGCCATTCGTCAGATTTTGACTTCTGGCTCCCCTTGGCCTTGGGGTTGCGCGTCCAGCTGCTATGGGGCTCGTCCTCTTCCTCGTCGAGATCCAGAGCGCCCACGCCCCCTTCCAGCAGGGGATCCGGCCCCTCAAAACGGGGCTGGCGCCAGCCGCCGGTGAGCCAGCGACCCAGGGTCGTCGGGAAATGGTAGATGGCGCTGACGCTGCCGGTGCAGGTGGCACCGATCCGCTCGACTATGGTGAGCCAGGACCAGCCGGTGAACAGGGTGATGCCGGTGGCCACGAAGCAGAGCAGCATCAGGTTGGCCCCGACGCCGCCAAACAGGGGCACCACGGCGGAGGCGATCACGTCTCCCACCAGGCCGCCTGCGGAGAAGTTCTGCAAGTCATTGAAGTTCATGCTGGCGATGGCGGACATGCCGAGCACCGTCAGGACGAAGCCGATGATGCGTACCGACAGGGTGAGATAGTCCACCTCCAGCAGCCGGCTCGGGCGCCAGAACAGACTCCAGCCAAGCAGCACCACCAAAGGTGGCACCAGATAGGAGAAGGCCCCGAAGGTGAACATGGTGATGTCGGCGAGCCAGGCACCGGCGCTGCCCGCCAGGTTCTTCACCTCTCCCTGCCAGGAGGTCTGGGACCAACCGGGATCGGCGGGATGGTAGGTCAACAGGGCAAGCAAGAGATAGGCAGCCATCAGGGTGATGGCGATCAAGACGGCCTCGAAGATCCGTTGCGTACCTGACAAAGGAGTAAACAGCTTTTTATCGGCCAAACTCCGGCTCCTTTCTGAAAACATGTAATGCGGGGATAGGGGGCCTAGTATCCCTGAAAAGCCCACCGATTGTCAGCCAGTGCCTGAGGGCGGGGCCATGAATACAGTAATAAGAAGAAACGAGCGGACCGGCCGCTCGTTTCTGACTATCGTGACTCGTCGTGGTGCTTGCAAGTCACAGCACAATCCCGCTTATCGGGTGCTGATCACCAGACGGCTGCTCTGCTTGACCTCTTCCATGACCACATAGGTACGGGTGTCATTGACGCCGGGCAGACGCAGCAGGGTTTCCCCCAGCAGACGGCGATAGGCCGACATGTCGCTGACGCGGGTCTTGAGCAGATAGTCGAAATCACCGGACACCAGATGGCACTCCTGGATCTCTTCGAGCACCTGAACAGCCTTGTTGAACTGTTCGAATACGTCGGGGGCGCCACGATTGAGGGTAATTTCCACGAACACCAGCAGAGACGCATCCAGATAATGAGGGTTCAGAATAGCGGCATATCCTTCGATATAACCTTGACGCTCGAGGCGACGAACCCGTTCCAGACACGGTGTGGGACTCAGGCCAACTCGTTTGGACAACTCAACGTTCGAAATCCTGCCATCCTTTTGCAGTTCATTCAGAATGTTGCGGTCAATCCTGTCCAAATCCTTTAGCCGACTCTTAGCTTCCATCATTTAATTCCATCCTTTGGCTATTTTTTGGTAAGAATCACCAGTCATTTTATAATAATGGTCACAAATCCTGTCAATACCTGAATATACTAGGCGCAAATGTTGCTTAACATCTGAGCAACATAAACCACCAATCGATAGACGAGGGATAGCATGATTATCGGTGTACCTAAGGAAATAAAAAACCATGAATATCGCGTAGGCATGGTTCCGGCCAGTGTACGTGAACTGACAGCACGAAACCATACCGTTTTCGTCCAAAGCGGCGCAGGAAATGGCATTGGCTTCAGTGACGCAGATTATCTGGCTGCCGGAGCCGAAATTCTGGCCTCCGCGGCAGACGTTTTCGCCAAGGCCGAGATGATCGTCAAGGTCAAGGAGCCCCAGGCGGTGGAACGCGCCATGCTGCGTCCGGGCCAGACCCTCTTTACCTACCTGCACCTGGCGCCAGATCTGGCCCAGACCCGGGAGCTGGTCGACAGCGGCGCCGTCTGCATCGCCTACGAGACCGTCACCGACGGCCGTGGCGGCCTGCCCCTGCTGGCCCCCATGTCGGAAGTGGCCGGACGCATGTCTATTCAGGCCGGCGCCCAGGCGCTGGAGAAGTCCCGCGGCGGCAGCGGCGTGCTGCTCGGCGGCGTGCCCGGTGTGGAGCCGGCCAAGGTGGTGATCATCGGTGGTGGCGTGGTGGGTTCCAACGCAGCCCGCATGGCCATCGGCCTGCGTGCGGACGTGACCATACTCGACAACAACATCGACACCCTGCGCCGTCTTGACAGCGAGTTCCAGGGGGCGGCCAAGGTGGTCTACTCCAATCGCGAGACCCTGGAGCGCCACCTGCTGGCGGCGGATCTGGTCATCGGCGGCGTGCTGGTGCCGGGCGCCACTGCGCCAAAACTTGTCAGCCGTGACCACATTGCACGCATGAAGCCGGGCTCCGCCATCGTGGACGTGGCCATCGATCAGGGCGGCTGCGTCGAGACCTCTCACGCCACCACCCACGAGGATCCCACCTTCATCGTCGACGAGGTGGTGCACTACTGCGTGGCCAACATGCCGGGCGCCGTGGCACGGACCTCCACAGTGGCCCTGAACAACGCCACCCTGCCCTTCATCATCAAGCTGGCGGAACAGGGCTATCGCGGTGCACTGCTCGGCGATCCCCACCTGTTGCACGGCCTGAACGTGATGGCGGGCAAGATCACCTGCAAGGAGGTCGCCGTGGCGCACAACCTGGCCTACACGGATCCCCTGACCCTGCTGAACTGATCCCGCCCCCGCAAGGGAGCGTCGATGAGTGAAAATCCGCCCGCGATGGGCGGTTTTTTTATGGCGCAATCCGGCCACCCTCCCCCCTCTTTGGCGATTGCCACAATCGACGCCCTGGCCTTTGACCCCGGATCACGAATTACCTACAATCGCGCAAACTCATCACGTCTCGGAAAACACATCATGAGCCAAGTCACTCATAGCAAACTGCTGATCCTGGGATCAGGCCCGGCGGGTTACACCGCCGCCGTCTACGCCGCCCGCGCCAACCTCAATCCCCTGCTCATCACCGGCATGCAGCAAGGTGGTCAGCTGACCACCACCACAGAGGTGGAAAACTGGCCAGGGGACGCGGAAGGGCTGACCGGCCCGGCCCTGATGGAGCGCATGAAAGAGCATGCGGAAAAATTCGATACCCGCATCCTGTTTGATCACATCAATGAAGTGGAGCTGACCCAGCGCCCCTTCCGTCTCAAGGGTGACAACGGTGAATACAGCTGCGACGCGCTGATCATCGCCACCGGCGCCTCCGCCAAGTACCTGGGGCTGCCTTCCGAGGAGTCCTTCAAGGGTCGTGGCGTCTCCGCCTGTGCCACCTGTGACGGCTTCTTCTATCGCAACCAGGAAGTGGCCGTGGTCGGCGGCGGCAACACCGCCGTGGAAGAGGCGCTCTATCTGGCCAACATCGCCAAGAAGGTGCACCTCATCCACCGCCGCGACGAGTTCCGCGCCGAGAAGATCCTGATCAAGCGCCTCAATGACAAGGTCGAGAGCGGCAACATAGTGCTGCACACTCACCAGACCCTGGACGAGGTGCTGGGTGACAACATGGGCGTGACCGGCGTGCGCCTGCGCAGCACCCGCGACGACTCTACCTCCGAGCTGCCGCTGATGGGGGTCTTCATCGCCATCGGCCACCAGCCCAACACCCAGATCTTCGAAGGCCAGCTGGCGATGGAAAACGGCTACCTCAAGGTGCGGGGCGGCCTGGAAGGGTTCGCGACCCAGACCAGCATCCCGGGCGTGTTTGCCGCCGGCGACGTGGCCGACCACGTTTACCGTCAGGCGATCACCTCAGCCGGTACCGGCTGCATGGCGGCGCTGGATGCCGAGCGATATCTGGACGCACAATAAGCACAAGGATATAAAGGGCATGCCAAGTGGCATGCCCTTTTCTTTTAAGGAGCCGGATGAAACGGAAAATTTTGATTGTGGAAGACAGCCTGACGGTGCGCCGCATGTTGACCCAGGCCATTGCGCAGCAAACCGGGCTGGAGATAGATGCGTTCGATACCCTGGAGGGAGCCCGTGACTGCCAGGGCGAAGAGTACGTGGTCGCCCTGGTGGATCTCACCCTGCCGGATGCCCCGAGCGGAGAAGCCGTCAGCGTGCTGCTGGCGCGAGGTCTGCCCGTGGTGATCCTCACCGCCGACATCAGCGAGGAGAAACGGGAAGCCTGGCTGGAGGCCGGAGTGCTGGATTACGTGATGAAGGATTCACGCCACTCCCTGCAATACGCCGTCAGCCTGGTGCACCGCCTCTACCTCAACCAGGCCATCGAGGTGCTGGTGGTGGATGACTCCCGCACCTCCCGTCATCGCACCGCCGCCCAGCTGCGCAAGCAGCTGCTGCTGGTGCACGAGGCAACCTGCGCCCGGGATGCCCTGGCCCTGCTGGAGCAGTACCCCGCCATTCGCCTGATGCTGGTGGATTACTACATGCCGGAGATAGACGGCATCAGCCTGGTGCGGATGCTGCGGGAGCGCTACAGCAAGCAGCAGCTCGCCATCATCGGCATCTCGGTGTCGGACAAGCACGGCCTCTCTGCCCGCTACCTCAAGCAGGGGGCGAACGATTTTCTCAACCAGCCGTTCGAGCCCGAGGAGCTGCAGTGCCGGGTCAGCCACAATCTGGAGGCCCTTGAGCAGTTCAACAGCATCCAGGAGTCGGCCAATCGCGACTACCTGACCGGGCTCTACAACCGGCGCTACTGGTTCAACGAGGGACAGAAGTGGTTCGAGGAGCATCAGCGTCAGCAGGCGCAGCTCGCCCTGTGCGTGCTCGATGTGGATCATTTCAAGCAGGTCAACGATCACTGGGGCCATGCCATCGGCGATGAGCTGCTCTGCCACCTGACCCGGCTGCTCACCCAGTTCTTCCCGGATGCCATGATAGCCAGATTCGGTGGCGAGGAGTTTGCCCTGATGGTGCCCCACTGCCCGGTGCCCGTGCTGCTCAAGCGACTGGAAGGGTTGCGACAACAGCTGCGTCAGCAGCCGCTGTCACGGGAAGTGCCGCTGTTTGTACGCGCCAGCTTTGGCGTCATCAATGTCGGGCGGCTCTCCATGGACGAGGCGCTCTGCGAGGCAGATCGCCAGCTGTATCAGGCAAAGAACACGGGTCGTGACAAGATAGTCTCCCAGGACGCCTGAGCACGTCTCGAGTGAGACGCTCCGTGTAGTACCGCCCGGCGCCCCTTGCGGCCGCCGGGTTATTCTCCCTCCTCACACCATCCCTGCCGCCCACGGGTTTCCTCAATAGGTCTTGTCGACCCGCACCCCATCGCTGAAATAGAGGATGCGCACCTTGTCTCCGCTCGCAAACACCATGGCCGGATCGTAATCCTGGATCACGTTGATGAGCCCGTCCTGCTCATTGCGGATCAAGAGTTCCACCAGCTTGTTCTCCACCACGCTGCCGCCGGACTGATAGTGCTGCACCGCGGCCGCCCCCGCCAATGCCCCCACGGCGGTGGCGATCTCCCGCCCATGACCGCCGCCAAACTGGTTGCCAAGCAGCCCCCCCAGCACGGCGCCACCCAGGGTTTTCCAGCCGGTATGCTCGGACTCCACCACCTGGCGCTGGGTGATGTTGCGCACCGTATCCACCTGGCCAAACACCACCTGATCCACGGGGCGCGCCGTGTTGCGCTCATAGGGTGCAGCCCAGGCGGGCGCCGTGACAAAGCCGAGCAAGCTGGATACTATCAGGATAATGGCCTTCATCTGTGAACCTCTGTCTTATGTCTCGCTATCTCACCGAACTGGATGATGAGCTGTGCTGGTTTCCCTCCCCCAGCCATGCGCTGGAAGAGCCCAACGGCCTGCTGGCGATCGGGGGAGATCTCTCCCCTGCTCGATTGCTGGCAGCTTATCACAGCGGGATCTTTCCGTGGAATGAGCCACACCAGCCGCTGCTGTGGTGGTCGCCGGATCCCAGGGGGGTGATAGTGCCCGATGAGCTGCACATAGGGCGCAGCCTGCAGAAGTGTCTGCGCCGCACCCCCTTCGACATTACCATCGATAACGCCTTCGATGAGGTGATAGCGGCCTGCGCCGCCCCCCGTCGTAGCGCCAGCGGCACCTGGATAAGCGCCCCCATGATCGACGCCTATCGGCAGTTGCACCGCCTGGGCCATGCCCACTCCGTCGAGATCTGGCAGGATGGTAAGTTGCAGGCGGGGCTCTATGGCCTCTCTCTTGGCCGCCTCTTCTGCGGTGAATCCATGTTCAGCCGCATCGATAACGGCGCCAAACTGGCCATGGTGGCGCTCTGTCGTCACTTTTCACGCCATGGGGGGGCCCTCATCGACTGCCAGATGCAGAACGACTTCCTGGCCACCTTGGGGGTCCAGGAGTGGCCAAGAAGCCGGTTTCTGACCACATTGGCGAGCCTGATCAGGCAACCACTGCAGGACGGTTGCTGGCAGCAGAGGAGAATCAGTCTATGACAGAAGAAGTGATCCTCAAGGTAGGCCTGACCCCCAGACACCCGTGCAGCTACCTTGGCCATGAGCAGGAGCAGTTGCTGGTACTGATGGATCATGAGCTGCTCAATGCGGCCGGTTACGAACGACTGCTGACGGCGGGATTCAGGCGCAGTGGCAACGACATCTATCGCCCCCATTGCCCGGCCTGCAGCGCCTGCCAGTCACTGCGCATCCACAGCGAGCGTTTCGTGCCGAACCGTAGCCAGAAGCGCGTTCGTCAGCTGAACCGGGATCTCGAGCTGGTACTGAGTTACGACGACAAACCCGAGTATTACCAGCTCTATGAGCGCTACATCCGCGAGCGCCACCACGATGGTAGCATGTACCCACCGAGCCGGACCCAATACAAGGGATTCCTGCACTGCGACTGGATGCCACCGCTCTACATGGAGATACGCAAGGAGGGACGCCTCATCGGGGTGGCCACCACGGACCTGCTCCCCCACTCCATGAGCGCCATGTATACCTTCTTCGATCCCGATTATGCCGACCGATCTCTGGGCACCTTTGCCATTCTGAGCCAGTTGGAACTGGCCAGGCGCACCGGTCGCAGCTGGCTGTATCTGGGCTATCTGGTGGAGGCCTGTCGCAAGATGAATTACAAGCGCCAGTACCTGCCCCACGAGCTGCTGGTACAGGGAGAATGGAAAAATATCGACACCAAGCCCGAGTAAACTTTACACATAGCCTTAAATCCGGCATGATCCAGCGGTTTTTTGTTGTGGCTTATCAAGAGGATTCAATGGCTAAAGAAGACAGTATTGAGATGCAGGGTACCATTCTCGAAACCTTGCCCAATACCATGTTCCGTGTGGAACTGGAAAATGGTCACGTGGTTATCGCTCATATTTCCGGCAAGATGCGCAAAAACTACATCCGTATCCTGACTGGGGACAAAGTAACGGTGGCTCTGACTCCGTACGATCTCTCCAAGGGACGTATTGTTTTCCGCTCTCGCTAAGCCAGGAATTCAGCAAAAAACCCCAGCCTCGCGGTTGGGGTTTTTTGTCGTTTCTGGCCTCAATCACATTTAGTGAGAGACAGCTTCAACATTGACCTGGAAGTCAAAGCTGAGGCTGTTATTCACCAGCTCCACTCTCACCACTCCGCCATCGACCAGTGAGCCGAACAGGATCTCGTTGGCCAACGGCTTCTTGAGGTGTTCCTGAATGACCCGTCCCATGGGTCTTGCACCCATTGCCCGATCATAACCCTTCTCGGCCAACCAGTGGCGCGCCTCTTCAGATACCTCCAGTGACACCCCTTTGGCATCCAGCTGTACCTGCAGCTCGACGATGAACTTGTCGACCACCTGATGGATCACCGTCATGTCCAGATGGTTGAACCAGATGGTGTGATCGAGCCGGTTGCGGAACTCTGGACTGAAGGTCTTGTTGATCACCGCCATGGCGTCGTGACTCATGTCCTGCTGCTGGAAGCCAATGGACTTGCGCTGGGTCTCCTGCACGCCCGCATTGGTGGTCATCACCAGGATCACGTTGCGAAAATCGGCCTTTCGTCCGTTGTTGTCCGTCAGGGTGCCGTTGTCCATCACTTGCAGCAGCAGGTTGAAGACATCCGGATGTGCCTTCTCGATCTCGTCAAGCAGCACCACCGAATGGGGATGCTTGAGCACCGAGTCGGTCAGCAAACCACCCTGCTCGAAGCCCACATAGCCGGGAGGCGCCCCGATCAGGCGGGAGACGGTATGGCGCTCCATGTATTCGGACATGTCAAAACGCAGCACCTCGACCCCGAGCGCCTTGCCGAGCTGCTGGGTGACTTCGGTCTTGCCCACCCCGGTCGGGCCAGCAAACAAGAAGCAGCCCACAGGGCGACGCTCGTTACCAAGGCCGGAACGCGACAGCCGGATGGCATCGGTCAATACGGTGATGGCCTTGTCCTGGCCGAACACCACCATCTTTAGATTGCGCTCCAGGTTCTTCAGCACCTCCTTGTCGGAAGAGGAGACTGATTTCTCCGGGATCCGGGCAATCTTCGCGACTATGGCCTCGATCTCCGGCACGTTGATCACTTTTTTACGCTTGCTGACTGGCAACAGACGTTGCCCCGCCCCCGCCTCGTCGATCACGTCGATGGCCTTGTCCGGCAGGTGTCGATCGTTGATGTACTTGGCGGAGAGCTCCACTGCGGCGCGGATGGCCTTGACGGTGTAACGCACGCCATGGTGCGCCTCATAACGGCTCTTGAGCCCCATCAGGATGCGAGTGGTGTCATCTATGCTCGGCTCGACGATATCGATCTTCTGGAAGCGGCGCGCCAGTGCCCGATCTTTCTCGAAGATCTGGGAATATTCCTGATAGGTGGTTGATCCCACACAGCGCAGCAGACCATTGGAGAGCAGCGGCTTGATGAGGTTGGCCGCATCCAGCTGACCGCCGGAGGCTGCACCCGCCCCAATGATGGTATGGATCTCGTCGATGAAGAGGATGGCCCCTTCCTGGCGCTCGATCTGCTTGAGCAGTACCTTGAGACGCTTCTCGAAGTCGCCGCGGTACTTGGTGCCTGCCAGCAGGGAGCCCATGTCCAGAGAATAGATGGTGCTGTTTGCTATCACCTCGGGCACATCACCCTTGACGATACGATAGGCGAGCCCCTCGGCGATGGCAGTCTTGCCCACGCCAGCCTCCCCCACCAGCAAGGGATTGTTCTTGCGGCGACGACAGAGCACCTGGATGGTGCGACTCAGCTCCTGATCGCGACCGATCAGCGGGTCGATGCGCCCCTCCAGCACCAGCTGGTTGAGGTTGGTGGCAAAGCTCTCGATCTGGGCGGAGGAGACCTCATCATCGGACTCGGCATTGTTGCCGCCACTCTCGGGCTTGCTGTCTTTGCGCACCCCGTGGGAGAGGAAGTTCACCACGTCCAGCCGGCTGATTTCGGCTTTTTTCAGGAAGTAAGCGGCCTGGGACTCCTGCTCGCTGAAGATGGCGACCAGCACATTGGCACCGCTCACCTCGGTATTGCCCGACGACTGGACATGGAACACGGCACGTTGCAGCACGCGCTGGAAGCCAAGGGTCGGTTGGGTTTCTCTGTCTTCGTCATCGCGGGGGATGAGCGGGGTCGTTTGATTGATGAATGCGCGAATTTCCTTGCGCATCTGCTCCACATCCGCACCACACGAACTCAGCGCCTCATGGGCTGAGCTGTTATCCAGCAGGGCTAACAACAGGTGCTCGACGGTCATGAATTCGTGGCGCTCGTCACGGGCCAGTTTGAAAGCCTCGTTCAGCGTCTTTTCTAGATCTTTGTTCAACATAGGCACCTCCCCTCAGTACAGCAACAATGCGGTGTCGTTATCGCCATCAAGTCATCAGATTCAAGCCTTTTCCATGGTACATAGCAGTGGATGTTCGTTGTTACGTGAATAGGTGTTGACCTGGACCACTTTGGTCTCGGCAATCTCGGCGGTAAAAGTGCCGCAGACTCCCTTACCACTATAATGCACGCTCAGCATGACCTGAGTGGCCTTCTCCAGATCCATACCAAAGAACCTCTGCAGCACCTCCACCACGAACTCCATCGGTGTGTAGTCATCGTTGTTCAAGACGACCTTGTACATGGGTGGCGGTTGCAGCTTCGTTTTCTCTGCTTCTGCAATCTCTTCATTAGCAAAGAGTTCTTTCTGCTTGCTCATAGTTGCGCTTTGGTACCTCTAGATTACTACCGTCTCGCTCAAGATTGTCAATAGACTTGTTAACCAGATCACATCGGTTGTTAACAACTTCTTGACTCGCTTAAAAGTTGGACTAGATTGGTTACTTGCTAATCGGCGCCCGTCTGCTACGGGGTGATGCTCTAGTTATATAAGGCTGGCGCAGGTTACTCAACGACTTCAGGGTAATCAATAAAAGGATGTAGATGTATGGCAACCGGAACAGTCAAGTGGTTCAACAACGCAAAAGGATTTGGGTTTATCTGTCCGGAAGGCGGTGGTGAAGACATCTTCGCTCACTACTCCACGATTCAAATGGAAGGTTACAAGACCCTCAAAGCGGGTCAGGCAGTCAACTTTGAACTGCAGCAGGGGCCGAAAGGAAATCACGCCTCTGTCATCGTGCCAAACGAAGCACAGAACATGTAAGAGTCAAACTGGATAAATTGAAAAACGGCATCCCGCAAGGATGCCGTTTTTTTATGTCGCTCGGTGTGTCTGCACAATAAGAAAGGCCTGGCCTTCCTTATTGTGTGCTCAAGCGAGCTATCCCTGTCAGCGCGCCAGCAGGATGTTGAGCATGCGGCGCAGCGGCTCGGCGGCGCCCCACAGCAGCTGGTCACCCACGGTGAAGGCCGCCAGGTATTCCGGGCCCATGTTGAGCTTGCGCAGACGGCCTACCGGAATGCTGAGGGTGCCGGTGACGGCGGCCGGGGTCAGCTCGCGGGCGGTGATGTCGCGATCGTTGGGGATCACCTTGACCCAGTCGTTGTGGGCGGCCAGCAGGGCCTCGATCTCGGGGAGCGGCACATCCTTCTTCAGCTTGATGGTGAAGGCCTGGCTGTGGCAGCGCAGGGCGCCGATCCGCACACACAGACCATCCACCGGAATGGCGGCATCTTCGATCCCCAGTATCTTGTTGGTCTCGGCCTGGCCCTTCCACTCTTCGCGGCTCTGGCCGTTGTCGAGCTTGGTGTCGATCCAGGGGATGAGGCCACCGGCCAGCGGCACGCCGAAGTTGTCCACCGGCAGGGTGCCGGAGCGGGTCTTCTCGGTGATCTTGCGCTCGATGTCGAGGATGGCGGAGGCGGGATCCGCCAGCTCCACCGCCACTTCATCGCGCAGCAGCCCCATCTGGGTGACCAGCTCGCGCATGTGGCGCGCACCGCCACCGGAGGCAGCCTGATAGGTGGCCACGCTCACCCACTCCACCAGATCGGCCTTGAACAAGCCACCCAGGGCCAGCAGCATCAGGCTGACGGTGCAGTTGCCGCCCACGAAGGTCTTGATCCCCTTGTCCAGCGCCTCGTCGATCACGTCGCCGTTGACCGGATCCAGGATGATGACGGCGTCCTTCTCCATGCGCAGAGAGGAGGCGGCATCAATCCAGTAACCCTGCCAGCCAGCGGCCAGCAGACGGGGATAGACATCCTTGGTGTAGTCGCCACCCTGAGCCGTGATGATGATCTCCTGCGCGGCCAGCGCCTCGATATCGAAGGCGTCCTGCAGGGTGCCGGCATCGACGCCGAAATTGGGGGCGGCCTCACCGGCCTGGGAGGTGGTGAAGAAGGTGGGTTGAATGCGGGCAAAATCCTTCTCTTCCTGCATCCGGCTCATCAGTACCGAACCCACCATGCCACGCCAACCGACCAAACCAACTTTTTTCATAATGTCCTACCCTGGATAGCTGCTGTAAAAATGAAGTCTCATATGCCGTGATCCCTTGCCGGACTGGGGTCCGTTCACAAATTGGCCACAAGCATGATGTGTAATTAATGCGTCTGTCCACATTACGGATTGTGGCGACGGGCGCAAGTCGAATTGCGCAATATTCTGTGTCGTTTGCCGCAATAACCATGGGTTCCGGGCTACCGCGCTTGGCGGACTCCCCATCGGTCAGGCATCATGATGTCCGACTGGCAACCACTGCCCCCTGGGGACGACCCCAAGGCCTTCTTGACTCGCAGGGACGACCCTGCCCCGCCTGGAATACTCATATGCCCTGGTTACTCCTGCTACTGGCCGGCCTGTTCGAGGTCGCCTGGGCCATCGGCCTCAAGTACACCGACGGTTTCAGCCGTCCCCTCCCCACCCTGCTGACCCTGATCGCCATGGGGGTGAGCGTGCTGTTGCTCGCCATGGCGGTCAAGCAACTGCCCCTTGGCACCGCCTACGCGGTCTGGACCGGCATAGGCGCGGTCGGCACGGTGTTGATGGGGATCTGGCTGTTCAACGAGCCGGCCACCCTGGCCCGTGTGCTTTGCCTGCTGCTGATCATCGGCGGTATCCTGGGGCTCAAGTTGATCGGCTGATAACGAGATGGAGGCGTACTTCCACGACGCCCCAGCAGCGCGTATAAAAAATGGCCACCCAGGGTGGCCATTATGCTCTCCTCATACCCCGCCGGGGTTTCCTATCAGCACGCTCTCTATCCGGGCGCCCGGCATCATCTGCCTTAACCCCTCGATCAGCCGATCACCGGCCTCCTGCAGCGCCGCCAGCGGCATTTCAGGCAAGCTTTCCAGGATGAACCACATCTGCCCGGACTCGGCACTGAGCCGGGTTCTGGTCCCCTGACGCCAATTCCAGCGGCGACAGGTCACGCCTCTGTCATCACACCAGACCACCTCGCCAGGCTCGGGGGTCTCGTGGGCAGGGGCCCCCTCCTTCATGGTGTCAAACAGCTCGGTGCCATCGGCAATGATCAGCCGGGGCGATCCTTCATAAGCGGTGAGATCCTCTCCACCGACGGGGATGGCGTATTCGATGCTGATGGCGTTGTAGAGATCGACGACGGGATCGATGCAGGGCAGGCTGCCCTCCCGTTGCACCCGCTTGAGCAGCGCCTGTGCCGAGCAGGGGGTCCGCTGGGGCTTGGCACCGAAGCGTTTGAACACCTCCCCCCAGGCGGACAGATGCTCCTGTGCCCAGGGCGCACCGCCCGCCGCGACGGATTGGCAGGCCCGCGCCAGCGCTTGTGCGCCGACGTTGCGATCGACCATGGTGGCCCCGTCGACCTGGATGCTCAGGGCCCGGAATCCCGGGGCCAGCCTGGTCACCCTGGCATCAATCTGTGGTGTCATGAATGGCATAGCAACTCCCAATAAATGATCCGTGGTGAAGGCGATAATGGCAGGCGAGGCCAGATGACCCATGCCCGGAGGGCACGCCCATGATGCTTGTCACCACGAAGAAACAAGTCGGTCCCATGATGGGCGACGGCATGACATAAAAAAATCTACTTTTTCTTAATGTTGTTCAGGAGAGCTAATAACCCAGCCTATCCAGGCCGCCGACAGCCCCCTGACCCGCACCTGGAATGGGATTGTCCTGGCCGCTTTTCCCGCCACTCATGCTATTATCTGCGACCGAACATGAGCCATTAAAAATCAGGATATTGTGATGACCGACCACACTTTTATTCCCGGCAAGGACGCGGCGCTGGAAGACTCCATCGAGCGGTTCCAGACCAAGTTGCAGGCCCTGGGGTTTGATATCGAAGAGGCCTCCTGGCTCAACCCCGTGCCCAACGTCTGGTCCGTGCACATCCGGGACAAAGAGTGCGCCCTCTGCTTCACCAACGGCAAGGGAGCCAGCAAGAAGGCGGCCCTGGCTTCGGCCCTGGGGGAGTATTTCGAGCGTCTCTCCACCAACTACTTCTTCGCCGACTTCTATCTGGGCGAGCAGGTGGCAAATGGTGACTTCGTCCACTACCCGAACGAGAAGTGGTTCCCCATCCAGGGTGACCAACTGCCTGCTGGCCTGCTCGACAGCTTCACCCGCAAGTTCTACAACCCGGATGGCGAAGTGACAGCCGACATGCTGGTGGATCTGCAATCCGGCAACGAGGAGCGCGGCATCGTCGCCCTGCCGTTCGAGCGCCAGTCCGATCATCAGACCGTCTATATCCCGATGAACATCATCGGCAACCTCTATGTCTCCAACGGCATGAGTGCCGGCAACACCAAGACCGAGGCCCGCACCCAGGGCTTGTCCGAGGTGTTCGAGCGCCACGTGAAGAACAAGATCATCGCCGAGGCCATCAGTCTGCCCGAGATCCCGAGCGAGGTGATCGCCCGCTATCCCGGCATCAAGGCCTCCATCGATGCGCTGGAGGCCGAAGGCTTCCCCATCTACAGCTTCGATGCCTCCCTCGGCGGCCGTTATCCGGTCATCTGCGTGGTGCTGCTCAACCCGAGCAACGGCACCTGCTTCGCCTCCTTCGGCGCCCACCCGCGCTTCGAGGTCGCCTTCGAGCGCACCGTCACCGAGCTGCTGCAGGGCCGTGGTCTGAAGGATCTGGACGTCTTCGTGCCGCCCTCGTTCGACAACGAGCAGGTGGCGGATCACCACAACCTGGAGACCCACTTCATCGACTCCTCCGGCCTCATCAGCTGGGATCTGTTCAAGCAGGAGTCCGACTTCGAGTTTGCCGACTGGGACTTCCGCGGCACCTCCCAGCAGGAGTTCGACCACCTGATCGGCATCTTCCACGAGCTGGAGCAGCCGGTCTACATCGCCGACTACGAGCACCTGGGCGTCTACGCCTGCCGCATCCTGGTGCCGGGCATGTCCGACATCTATCCGGTGGAAGACCTGCTGCTGGCCAACAACACCATGGGTGCCCACCTGCGGGAGACCATACTGGCCCTGCCGTCTCTGGAGTGGGACGCGGAGCAGTACATGGCGCTCTTTGATCAGCTGGATGAAGAGGGTCACGACGAGCGCACCCGGGTGCGCGAGCTGCTCGGCATCGCCGCCGCCAAGGGCACCGCCCTGCACACCCTGCGGGTCGGTGAGCTCAAAGCCATGCTGGCGCTGGCTGCGGGCGAGCTGGAGAGCGCACTGGATCTCATCGACTGGACCATGGAGTTCAACCAGTCGGTGTTCCCGGCGGATCGCGCCCGCTACTACCGCGCCCTGCGCGCCTGCGTCGAGCTGTTCCTGGACGAGGATCGCGACCCCGAGCAGTACCGCCCGGTGTTCACCCGCATGTTCGGGGAAGAGACCCTGGCGCAGGCCTGGGCCCACGCCAGCGGCGAGGCGCGTTTCCACGGGCTGGAGGCGGCCGATCTGTCCCTCTCCCAGTTCCCGCTGCATCAGAAATTGCTCGCGGCCTACGAGAAACTGCAAAAAGCCAAACGAATCCATACGTGGAACTGATATGCTAGTGTAACCAAGGGGCCTGATGGCCCCTTCTGTTTTATGGTCTACGCTTTGGCGGGCCCTTACTCAAAGATGAAATAAATAACAAAAAATACCTCTTAGGGGGTTGTCAAATTGAGGTTCATCATGTTCGGGGGGCGTAAAGGTGCATTGCCGGTGCTTTTTTTGATGAGAAAGATATAAATCATTAAAAATCATGACATTAAAAACCGACCCATTTCTGATTCACCTGAAACCTGGTGTAAAGTCAAGCTTCCGGATGAAGAAAAAACCTGTAGTAAAATTACATTCACAATCTGTAATTCTTGATCGGAGTCAATTTTGGGGATCAGCCCCTTTGTTATGATTTCCACAGGCAAAATATGCAGGTACTGAGAATTGAAAGCAGAATCTCCCTTTGATTGTCTGAAGCCCGAAGCCATAGCCGCGCTGGCAGAAGACATTACCTATGCCAAGGCAACCAAGCCCGCCCACAAGGTCATTCCTCTGGCCATCACGGCAGGTGCTTTCATCGCCATCGCATTCGTCTTCTACATCACGGTCACCACGGGATCGAGCGGCATGGCCTGGGGTATGTCCAAGCTGGTCGGCGGTCTCTGTTTCTCCCTCGGTCTCATTCTGTGCGTACTGCTCGGTGCCGAGCTGTTCACCTCCACCACCCTGACTCTGGTGGCCAAGGCCGCCAACCGCATCAGCTGGGCTCAGCTGTTCAAGAACTGGGGTCTGGTCTACTTTGGCAACCTCATCGGCGGGCTCATCATAGTCGCGCTCATCATCATGTCGGCCGAATACACGGCGGCGGATGGTCAGTGGGGACTGAATGCCATGAAAGTGGCCCAGCACAAGATCCATCACACCTTCTTCGAGGCCCTGGCGCTCGGCATCCTCTGCAACCTCATGGTGTGTCTCGCCGTGTGGATGGCCTTCGGCGCCCGCAGCGCCACCGACAAGGTGATGGTGATGCTGCTCCCCGTCGCCATGTTCGTGGCCTCCGGCTTTGAGCACAGCATCGCAAACATGTTTATGATCCCGGTCGGCATCGCCATCCATGCGGTAGCAGGCCCGGAATTCTGGCAGGCCATCGGCCAGGACCCGGCATCGTTCGCCGATCTGACCGTATCCAACTTCGTCCTAAACAACCTCATTCCGGTCACCCTTGGTAATATCATTGGTGGCGGCGTCATGGTTGGTCTGACTTACTGGTTTATCTTCCGTCGCCATCATTAAGGATGGCGGCAGACACATAAATACCTTGAGAGGTAATGAAAATGGCAGAACTTAACGAACAGTTCCAAAAAGCATGGGAAGGCTTCGCGGCCGGTGAATGGCAGACCTCTGTCAACACCCGTGACTTCATCCAGAAGAACTACACCCCGTATGAAGGTGACGAGTCCTTCCTGGCTGGCGCGACCGAAGCCACCACCAAGCTGTGGGACAAGGTCATGGAAGGGATCAAGATCGAGAACCGCACTCACGCGCCGGTCGATTTTGATACCGACCTGCCCTCCACCATTACCGCTCACGATGCCGGCTATATCGACCAGAGCCTGGAGCAAATCGTCGGTCTGCAGACCGACAAGCCGCTCAAGCGCGCCATCATCGCCAACGGCGGTATCAAGATGGTCAAGACCTCTTGCGAAGTCTACGGCCGTCAGCTCGACCCCATGGTCGAGAAGATCTTCACCGAGTACCGCAAGACCCACAACCAGGGCGTGTTCGACGTCTACACCAAGGACATCCTGAACTGCCGTAAATCCGGCGTCATCACAGGTCTGCCGGATGCCTACGGCCGTGGCCGCATCATCGGTGACTACCGCCGTGTTGCCCTGTACGGTATCGACTTCCTGATGGCCGACAAACTGGCCCAGTTCAAGTCCCTGCAGGCCGACCTGGAAAACGGTGTCAACCTGGAAGCCACCATCCGTCTGCGCGAAGAGATCTCCGAGCAGCACCGTGCCCTGGCCCAGATGAAGGTGATGGCCGCCAAATATGGCTGCGACATCTCAGTGCCGGCCAAGACCGCCAAAGAAGCCGTGCAGTGGACCTACTTCGCCTACCTGGCGGCGGTCAAGTCCCAGAACGGTGCCGCCATGTCCTTCGGTCGTACCTCCAGCTTCCTGGACGTCTACATCGAGCGTGACCTGAAGAAAGGCCTGCTGACCGAGCAAGAAGCCCAGGAGCTGATGGACCACATGGTCATGAAGCTGCGCATGGTTCGCTTCCTGCGTACCCCGGAATACGATTCACTGTTCTCCGGCGACCCGATGTGGGCTACCGAGACCCTGGCCGGTATGGGCGTTGATGGCCGTACCCTGGTCACCAAGAACAGCTTCCGTATGCTGAACACCCTGTACACCATGGGCCCGTCCCCTGAGCCGAACCTGACCATTCTGTGGTCCGAGAAGCTGCCAGTCGGTTTCAAGAAGTACTGCGCCAAGGTATCCATCGAGACCTCTTCCGTTCAGTACGAGAACGACGATCTGATGCGTCCGGACTTCAACAACGATGACTACGCCATCGCTTGCTGCGTGTCCCCGATGATCATCGGCAAACAGATGCAGTTCTTCGGCGCTCGTGCCAACCTGGCCAAGACCATGCTGTATGCAATCAACGGCGGTATGGACGAGAAGCTCAAGATCCAGGTCGGCCCGAAAACCGAAATGGTCAAGTCCGAGTACCTCGAGTACAACGACGTGATGGATCGCTTGGATCACTTCATGGACTGGCTGGCCAAGCAGTACGTCGCCGCCCTGAACATCATCCACTACATGCACGACAAGTACAGCTACGAAGCCTCCCTGATGGCGCTGCACGACCGTGACGTCTATCGCACCATGGCGTGCGGCATCGCCGGTCTGTCCGTGGCGGCCGACTCCCTGTCTGCCATCAAGTACGCCAAGGTCAAGCCGGTTCGTGACGAAGATGGCGTCTCCATCGACTTCGAGATCGAAGGCGAGTACCCGCAGTTCGGTAACAACGACGCCCGCGTCGATGACATCGCCTGCGACCTGGTCGAGCGCTTCATGAAGAAGATCCAGAAGCTCAACACCTACCGTGGCGCCGTGGCTACCCAGTCCGTACTGACCATCACCTCCAACGTGGTGTACGGCAAGAAGACAGGTAACACCCCGGATGGCCGTCGTGCCGGTGCGCCGTTCGGCCCGGGTGCCAACCCGATGCACGGTCGTGACCAGAAGGGTGCGGTTGCATCCCTGACTTCCGTTGCCAAGCTGCCGTTCGCCTACGCCAAAGATGGTATCTCCTATACCTTCTCCATCGTACCGAACGCCCTGGGCAAAGACATGGAAGCCCAGAAAGCCAACCTGGCCGGCCTGATGGATGGTTACTTCCACCATGAGTCCAACCTGGAAGGCGGTCAGCACCTGAACGTCAACGTGATGAACCGTGAAATGCTGCTGGACGCCATGGAAAACCCGGAGAAATATCCGCAGTTGACCATCCGCGTATCCGGTTATGCCGTTCGCTTCAACTCCTTGACCAAGGAACAACAGCAAGACGTCATCACCCGTACCTTCACCGCTTCTCTGTAATAGAGTCTCAGTGAACAAAAACCGGCGCCCAGGCGCCGGTTTTTTTATGTCTGCGCTTCAGGGCAAAGGCGGATAGCGCCTCCCCCCCTCTCCTGATCAGGGTCGCTCACCAGCCGCCAGACGGCGGTTGATATCGGCAATCACAGGGGCGATGTCAGCCAGGGTGTCGATGACATAGTGGGCCCCCGCCCCCCGCAGCTTGGCCTCGGCCGGTACACGTCGGGCGGCGATATCCCCCTCGCCCATGGCGGCGAACTCCTCCCAGGTGGCGCCAAATTCGTTGCCGGAAACCGACAGCCCCACCGTCCACATGCCGGCGTTCAGTCCTTCGCTGATGCCTGGCACGGCGTCATCCACCTTGATGCAGCGATGCACGGCGCTCACCCCCAGCTCAATCACGTTGGCCAGCGCCATCCAGGGGCCGGGGCGCCCGCCCGCCTTGAGATCGTCGGTGGCAACCCAGTGATCCGGCCGATAGCCGTGATCGGCCGCGGCCGGTACCAGCGCCTCCATCACGGGGCGAGGATAGCCGGAGCAGGAGCCGATGCGCAGCCCCTGCCCCCGCAGAGCGTCCAGCACCGGCAACACCCCGGGGATGGGGGCGGCGAAGCGGGTCACCGCAGCAATCTGCAGCGGCATAAAGGTGTGATAGAGGTGGTCCACCTCGGCGTGGCTCATGGGGTGGCCGAAGCGGGCCTGCCAGCGCTCATCCACCGAGGGCAGACGGCCGAGGGCCGCGATATGGTCCCACTTGCCAAGGCCCATGGGCTGGCGCGCCTCATCCAGGGTCACCGGGAAGTCATAGGCGCGGGCGAAGGCCTCCACGAAGATGGAGGTGGGGGCGAAGGAGCCGAAATCGACGACGGTACCGGCCCAGTCGAGGATCAGTGCCTCTACGTTGGTGGTCGGGTCTACAGCAATCTGCAAGTCAGTCATGGTGATCTTCCTGTTCCGGTGAGAGTGAGATCTCGCCAAGGGCGCGATCGAGAATGGTGATGGCGCGCACCAGATCGGCGCGAGCGATGTTGAGCGGCGGCGAGAGCTGGATGACATTGCCCTGGGAGACCTTGAAGCTCAGCCCCAGCTCCAGGCAGCGATAGAGCAACCGCTCGGCGGCCTGGCTATTGCGGGTGCGACTCTGGTGATCGACCACCAGATCGAGCGCCCACAAAAGACCGATACCGCGCACCTGCCCGATCAGCGGGTGGCGTTTGGCCAACTTGCCGAGCTCGGCGGCCATAAAGCGGCCATCCTCCTGCGCCTTGGCCAGCAGCCCCTCTTCACGGATGGTAGCTATGGTGGCGAGGGCCGCCGCGCAGCCGATGGGGCTCTTCTCGTGGGTGTAATGGCCCAAAGAGATGGCTGCGGCCTGATTGAAACGATCGCGGGTGATGAGCGCGGCAAAGGGCACCACACCGCCCCCCAACCCCTTGCCCAGGCAGATGATGTCGGGCTCGATGCCGAACTCTTCAAAGCTGAACCAGTGGCCGGTGCGACCCAGGGCATTCGGGATCTCGTCGACGATCAGCAACACCTTGTGGCGATCGCAGATCTCCCGCACCCGCTGCCAGTAGGCCTTCGAGGGCACCTGCACATCGGTGTTGCGGATGGGCTCGGCGATAAAGGCCCCGATCCCCCCCTCCTTCTCGATGACGTACTCCAGATAATCGGCGTAGTGCAGGTCGTCCCCCTCCCCGCGATACCAGACGCCGCGATAGCGGGTGGGGGGCGGGATGCGATCCACCCCGGCCATCAGGGGGCCCATGCCGGCGCGAAAACAGGCCTCGCCGCCAACCGAGATGGCATCGAGGGAGGCGCCGTGAAAGGCATCCCACAGCGATACCACCTTGCTGTTGCCGGTGATGAAGCGGGCTAGCTTGAGGGCGATCCCCACTACCTCGCTGCCACCGGGGGCAAACAACACCCGGTTGAGATCGCCTGGGGCCAGTTCGGCCAGGGTGCGGGCGCAGTCGATGGCGATCCTGTGGGTGTAGCGACGGGGGGCGAACGGCAGATCGGCGAGTTGCTGCTGCACCGCGGCCACCACCTTGGGGTGACCGTGGCCCAGCTGATGGACGCTGTTGCCGTGAAAATCGAGGTAACGCGCGCCCGATACGCTGGTCAGCCAGCTCCCCTGCGCGCGCTCAAGCAGATCCAGACAGGGGGTAGAGAGGGCCTGATGGAGAAAGTAGCGGCTATCTTCCGCCAATCCGGCCTGTACATCTTCGCCTTGACCCGCCCACCAGCGTGAGCGCCCCTCGCCGAGGTTGATATCCCCTTCGCTGTCGGCGCGGCCGCTGCCATGCAGCTTATCGTCACGCAGATCAGGATCCTGAACCGGCATGCTGGTCATGGTGCTTCCCCCTGCCAGTAGCAGGCGTTGGCCATGGCGGCGAGCAGTTCGCGCACCCGCTCTGGGGTCACGTCACCGATATTGCCGATACGGAAGCAGTCGGCCTGGGAGACCTTGCCCGGATAGATGACAAAGCCCTGTGCCTTGAGCCGCTGATAGAAGTCGACGAAGCGGTAGTCCGGGTGGGCCGGAGAGTAGAAGGCGGTGATGATGGGGGATTGCCATTTTTCTGGCAGCAGCGGCGCAAAGCCGAGCTCGGCCATCCCCGCCACCAGGGTGCGCTGGTTCTCGCCGTAGCGCTGATGGCGGGCGGCGATGCCCCCCTCTTCTTCCAGCTCGCGCAGCGCCTGGGCAAAGGCCAGCACGGTATGGGTGGGCGAGGTGAAGCGCCACTTGCCCCCCTGCTGCTCCATGATCTGCCACTGGGCGTGCAGGTCGAGGGAGACAGAGCGGGCGCGACCGGCGCAGGCCGTCAGTGCGGCGCGGCGGGCGATGACGAAGCCAAAACCCGGCACCCCCTGAATGCACTTGTTGGCGGAGCTGATGAGAAACTCGATGCCAAGGCGCCCCATGTCGATGGGGATGCCGCCAAAGCTGCTCATGGCATCGACGATAAGACGAATGCCGCGGCGCTGGCAGAGCCCAGCCACCTCGTCGAGCGGGTTGAGCATGCCGGTGGTGGTCTCGCAGTGCACCATGGACAGATGGGTGATCTCGGGGTGGCGCGCCAGCATGGCGTCGATGGCGGCAGGCTCGGGGCGGGTCGTCTCGCCGCAGTCAAGCTCATGGTGACGCAAGCCGAGGCAGCGGGCCATCTCCCCCATGCGGGCACCGTAGGCGCCGTTGTTGATGATCAGCAGACATTCGTCGCTACCGATGGCGGAGCCCAGCACGCTCTCCACCACATAGCTGCCGCTCCCCTGCAGCAGCACGGCGCTGTAGTCGCTCTCATATTCCGGGCCGGTGGCGAGGCGCACCAGCTCGCGGCGGATGGGCTCCACCACGCCCAGGTTGTAGTCCGCATCCCAGGTGCAGCTGTCTTGCAGCATGGCGGCCCGCACGGTAGCTGTGGTCGAGAGGGGGCCAGGGGTCAGCAGCAGGTAATCGACGGCGGCGGGGGCCGCAGGAATATGGGTCATGACTTCGCTCCTTTTGGTATATACCAGAATGAGCTCATTGTGGGTAACTGCCCCGCCAAGGTCAAAGGGGTGGGGCCATGTGCAACAAAAAATTCATTTTCAGCGCCGGGATCGCGATAATCTAGGAAGCCTGAACAACAGGGGTCACACTGGTATCTACCAACATGTTTTGATGCCGCCGTTTAACGACCGAGCAGATAACCAGCCCATTGCCCAACTCATTGCACAACCAGGGATTTTCATGAGCAAACCCCAATACCTGCAGATCAAGGATGCCCTCGCCAACCAGATCCTGGCGGGGGGCCTGGCCTCCAACGACAAGCTCCCCTCCGAGCGGCTGCTGGGGGAGCTCTACGGCACCACAAGGGTCACCATCCGCGAGGCGCTGGTGCAGCTGGAGGCGAGCGGCCTTATCTATCGGGAGGATCGCCGCGGCTGGTTCGTCACTCCGCCTCGCTTCAGTCTCAACCCCAGGCGCACCTCCAACTTTCACCAGATAGTGCGGGAGCAAGGGGGCGATCCGCGCACCGAGCTCTTGGAAAAAAGCCGCCAGGCGGTGCCGCCCGCGCTGATGGCGCGGTTGCAGCTCAAGCCGTTCGACAGCCTGTTTCTGCTCAAACGACTGCGCTATGCCAACGGGCGCGCCATCTGCTATTGCGAGAATCACTGCCTGCCCGAGCGGGTGCCCGGCCTGCTGGAGCTGGATCTTGCCGGCAGCCTGACCGAGATCTATCAGGCCCATTACGATCTCCACTACGCCCGCATGCAGGTGCGCTTCTTCCCCACCGCCCTGCCGGACGAGGTGGCCAAGGCGCTGGGGGCTACCGCCGGTCTGCCCGCCCTGCGCCTCGAGCGGCTCAACTTCGATCAGCACGGCCGGGTGCTCGACTTCGATCTGGAGTACTGGCGCCACGACAGCCTGGAGATCGAGGTGGATACCCAGGATTAGGAACAGACAAGTCAAGAGCGGACAATCCCGTGCGGCAAAACGTCACGGGACCGTCACCTGAACGTCATAAAGATCCCCTAGCCTCTCTCTCGACCAATCTGGTTTATACCAAGTCAATTTATATGGAGAAGAGGATGAAACAGGGAACCCCTTTGCTGGCCGCCGCCGTGCTGGCCGCCATGACAGCCCCGGCACTGGCCGCGACCGATCTCACCGTCTACACCGCCTTCGAGCCGGAGCAGCTCGGCGAGCTGAAAACCGCGTTCGAGCGCCAGCACCCGGATATCAATATCAAGTGGGTGCGTGACTCCACCGGGGTGGTCACCGCCCGCTTGCTGGCTGAAAAAGCCCAGCCCAAGGCGGATGTGGTGTGGGGACTGGCCGCCACCAGCCTGATGCAGCTCGATCAGCAGCAGATGCTGACCGGTTACGCCCCCAAGGGGCTGGAGAAACTCGACAGCCGTTTTCGCGACGGCAAGGCCGAGCCGCACTGGATTGGGCTGGACGCCTTCTTCAGCGCCATCTGCTTCAACAAGGTAGAGGCAGAGAAACAGGGGATCCCGGCCCCCACCAGCTGGGCGGATCTCACCAAGCCCATCTACAAGGGCAAGGTGATCATGCCCAACCCCAGCTCCTCCGGCACCGGCTACCTGAGCGTTGCGGGCTGGCTGCAGACCATGGGCGAGCAGCAGGGCTGGCAATTCATGAACGGCCTGCACCAGAACATCGATCGCTACACCCACTCGGGCTCGGCTCCCTGCAAGCTGGCCGCCAGCGGCGAGACGGTGATCGGCATCTCCTTCGACTTCCCGGCCACCAGCCTCAAGGCCAAGGGGGCCCCCATAGAGGTGGTGTTCCCGAGTGAAGGCTCGGGCTGGGACATGGAGGCCGCCGCCATCATCAAGGGCACCCCCAAGCTGGAGGCCGCCAAACAGCTGCTCGACTTTGCCGCCACCGAGCAGGCCAACGCCCTCTACAACAAGTCGTTCGCTGTGGTCGCCATCCCTGGGGTCGCCCAACCAAGAGCGGGCTATCCGGCGGATATCAAGGGTCAGATGATCGACAACGACTTTGGCTGGGCTGCCCGCGAGCGCAACGCCATCCTGACCCAGTGGAGCGCCAGCTTCGACGGCAAGACCGAAGCCAAACAGTAAGCGTGAATGGCAGCGGTCCGTGCACGCCCGACGAACCGCCACCAATAAACCCCTTGTCGAAGGCCAACAGGTGTTGGCCTTCGCTTTTTGGTTTAGACCCCATGTTTGTGTCGCCCTCGATGGGCGGCTCCCCGCCCGTCTGTACGCGGCACAGCCACCTGCCGGCGCCCCATGGTCATCGGACTGTCATCGAGCTGTCATCCCCTTATCACCTGACCGTCACACTTCACCGGCAAACTGGTATATACCAAATCAGTAGCGAGTCGTACCATGACCCAGCCCTATCTGGACATTCAACATCTCAACAAGCAGTTCGGTGCTTTTCAGGCCCTCAAGGGGATCTCTCTGAGCATCCAGCCGGGGGAGTTCATCTGCTTTCTCGGCCCCTCAGGCTGCGGCAAGACCACCTTGCTCAGAGCCATCGCCGGTCTGGATCTGCCAGACAGCGGCGAGATCTGGCAGGGGGGGCGCAATATCTCCCGCCTGCCCCCCCAGCAGCGGGATTTTGGCATCGTCTTTCAGTCCTACGCCCTCTTCCCCAACCTGACGGTGGCCCAGAACATCGCCTTCGGCCTCGAGAATCAGGGGCTGGCGCGGGATCTCATCAAGGAGCGGGTCGATCACTGGCTGGGGCTGGTGGATCTCAATGCCCAGTCCCACAAATACCCGAGCCAGATCTCCGGCGGCCAGCAGCAGCGGGTGGCGCTGGCCCGGGCGCTCGCCCTCTCTCCCGGCCTGCTGCTGCTGGACGAACCCCTCAGCGCCCTGGATGCCCTGGTGCGCACCCACCTTCGCAGCGAGATCCGCGCCCTGCAGCAGCGCCTCGGCATCACCACCATCATGGTGACCCACGATCAGGAAGAGGCCCTAACCATGGCCGATCGCATCGTGGTGATGGAGAGCGGCACCATAGTGCAGGTGGGCACCCCACAGGAGATCTATCACCAGCCTGCGAGCCGCTTCGTGGCAAGCTTCGTCGGCACCATGAACTTCCTCGAGACCCTGGTGCTCGGCCCCAATCAGGTGCGCCTCAACGAACAGCCTTTGACCCTCGCCAACCGGGCCGCCGCCGGCAGCAAGCTGCAGGTGGCCATCCGCCCCGAGGCCATCACCCTGGGCGCCTCTCATGAGCCTTGTCTTGGTCAACATGGCGTAGAAGCAACCATAGAGCAGGTGGAGTTTCTCGGCGCCGCCCAGCGCCTCATCTGCACCGCAGACACCTATCTGGGCCCCCAGCAAGTTCTGGTGGAGCGCCCGACCCACGAGCTGCCCCGCCACGAACAGGGGGGCTGGCGCAGCGGCATGCGCTGCTCCCTGCACTGGCCCGCCGGGGCGATGCAGATCTTTGAAGGAGATGGCGCATGAGCTCCCCTCTCACGACCTCATCCCCCTTGTCTCCGTCGCAACCGCAGCGCGCCCCCCTCTGGCGGCGCTCTTGCACCGGCTGGAATCGGGATCAACTGCTGCAACTCCTGCTGCTTGTGCTGGGTATCGCCCTGCTCACCGGTGGCCTGCTGCTGCCGCTGCTCACCATGCTGCAAAAGAGCCTGCAGGATGAGAACGGTCTCTGGGTGGGCCTTGCCAACTTCAGCGCCTACTTCGGCTCCCCCCATCTGGGTCGCACCCTCGGCAACACCCTCTGGCTCGGGGTACTGATCACCACCCTGGTGGTGACCATCGCCTTTGGCTACGCCTATGCCCTCACCCGCACCTGCATGCCGGGCAAGGGGCTATTTCGCCTCGTTGGCCTGATCCCGCTCTTGATGCCCTCCCTGCTGCCCGCCATCAGCCTGGTCTACTGGTTCGGCAATCAGGGAGTTGCCAAGGGACTGCTCGGCGGCGAGAGCATCTACGGCCCCATCGGCATCGTCATCGGTCTGGGCTTCTGGTGCTTCCCCCACGCCCTGATGATCCTCATCACGGCGCTGGGCCAGAGCGATGCCCGCCTCTATGAAGCATCACGGGTGCTGGGCAGCAGCGGCTGGCGCACCTTTGTCACCGTCACCCTGCCCACCGCCCGCTATGGCCTGCTCAGCGCCGCCATCGCCGTGTTCACCCTCACCATCTGCGACTTCGGGGTGGCCAAGGTGATTGGCGGCCAGTACAGCGTGCTGGCCACCGATATCTACCGCCAGGTGATCGGGATGCAGAACTTCTCCCTCGGCGCCGTTGCCAGCGTCACCCTGCTGCTGCCGGCGCTGCTGAGCTTTGCCCTGGAGCACAGGGTGCGCAGCAAGATGCAGGAGCAGAGCAGCACCAAGGCGGTGCCCTATAGCCCCAAGCCCCATCGGCTGCGGGATCTGCTGGCGCTCGGCTGGTGTACCCTCTGGGCCCTGCTGTTTCTGGCTCTGGTCGGCATGGCGGTCTACGGCTCTCTGGTGCAGTTCTGGCCCTACAACCTCGGGCTGACGCTGGATCACTACGCCTTTGACAGCAACAGCGTCTATGGCTGGCAGCCCTTTACCAACACCCTGCAGCTCGGCCTCTTCACCGCCATCACAGGCACTGTGCTTATCATGGTGCTGGCCTGGGCGCAGGAGAAGGGGCGCCACTTCCCATGGCTTCGCCAGTTGCTGCACATGCTCGCCATGCTGTCGCTGGCGGTGCCCGGCATGGTGCTGGGGCTGGGTTACATCTTCTTTTTCAACGGCAATCCCCTGTTTGGCAGCCTCCATGGCACCCTGCCACTGATGGTGCTCTCCTGCGTCATCCACTACTACACAGTGGGGCATATGACGGCGGTGACCAGCCTCAAGCAATTGCCCAGGGAGCTGGAGCTGGTGGCCATCTCACTGCGCATTCCGCTCTGGAAGGCGTTCTGGCGCGTCACCCTGCCCGCCTCCCTGCCGGCACTGCTGGAGATCTTTATCTATCTGTTCGTCAACGCCATGACCACCACCTCGGCGGTGATCTTCCTCTATTCCAGCGACAGCGTGCTTGCCTCCATCGCCGTGCTCAATATGGAGGATTCCGGCGATACCGCCACGGCCGCCGCCATGGCCACCCTGATCCTGCTGGCCGCCGCCACCGTCAAGCTGGTCCAGCTTTTCCTGAGCCGAGCCCTGCTGGCCCGCACCCAGCGCTGGCGCCACTCATAACCTTGTCGAGGAGTCATCATGTCCACTCTCCCCTTCTGGCTGGCCGAGGCGCTGGCCGCCGAACAGCCCGCTCCCCCAACGCATCTTCAAGGCCAGCACGAGGTGGATGTCTGCATCGTCGGCGGCGGCTTTACCGGGCTCTGGAGCGCCATCGCCCTTAAACAGGCCGAGCCTGCCTTACGCATCCTGGTGCTGGAGAAAGATCGCTGCGGCAGCGGCGCCTCCGGGCGCAACGGCGGCTGCCTGCTCACCTGGTCGGCCAAATACCTGACGTTAAAGCGCCTGTTTGGCGAGGAGCAGGCCGCCTGGCTGGTGCAAGGATCCGAGCAGGCGGTGCACGAGATCGCCCGCTTCTGCGAGGCGCATCAGATTGAAGCTGAACTGAGGGTCGAGGGCACCTGCTACACCGCCACCAGCGAGGCCCAGCGCGGCCTGATGGATCCGGTATTGCGGGCGCTAAAGCGAGCCGACCTTAACCAGTGGCGGGCGATTGAAGAGAGTGAACTGGCGAGCCAGAGCGGCTCCCACGTCCATCTGGAGGGTCTCTACAGCCCCCACGCCGGTTCGGTGCAACCGGCGCTGCTGGTACGCGGCCTACTGCGGGTGGCGCGGGAACTCGGGGTCGAGGTCTACGAAGGTTCCCCCATGCAACGCCTCGAAGGAGGACAGCCTGCACGGGTGCAGACGCCCCAGGGTGAGGTGCGTGCCCGCAAGGTGGTGCTGGCCCTCAACAGCGCCATGGTGCAACACTTTCGCGAGTTTCGCCGCAGCATAGTGCTGGTCTCCTCGGACATGGTGATAACCGACCCCGCGCCCCAGGCGCTGGCCGCCCAGCAGCTCGCCCATGGCCGCTCCGTGGTGGATGGCCGCACCTTCGTGCACTACTACAGATCCACCCCGCAAGGGCGGCTGATGCTGGGCAAGGGGGGCAACACCTTCGCCTTTGCCAACCGTCATCTGGCCGAGTTCGACGCGCCGAGCCGCTATCTCGCCCCCCTCACCCGCACCCTGCGCCGCTTCTTTCCGGCGCTCAAGGATGTGCCCATCGCCGCCAGCTGGTGCGGCGCCTCCGATCGCTCGGTGGATGGCCTCCCCTTCTTTGGCCACTGGCGAGGGCAGCCCAATATCGTCTATGGCCTCGGCTACTCCGGCAACGGGGTGGCCCAGAGCTGGATGGGCGGTCAAATCCTGGCGGCCCTGGTGAGAGACGAGGGGCGGGAGGAGGACAAGCCGTGGCGCGAATGCGCCCTGGTAAGCGGCCCGCGCGGCTATTTCCCGCCCGAGCCGTTGCGCTGGCTGGGAGCCATGGCAGTGCGCAATGCCATACGGCGCAAGGAGCGGGCGGAAGATGAAGGCCGCGCGGTGGCCTGGTATGACAGACAGCTGGCCAAACTTGCCGATGCGGCGGGCAAGGCGGACAAATAAGCGCCTTCGCAGAGCACTGTGGAAATCGCCAGAAAGCCGAAGGGGCAGGAGAGTATGACTCCCCTGCCCCTTCGCTGTTGATACGGTTCGGCGGCTGGCCCGAAAAGGGTCTGGCGTTAGCTGGCCCAGGTGATGATGTGATCGATCCAGTCGCCGGCATGGGCCTCGTGCACCACCTTGCCGCGTACCGACTGACCGGCCTGGTGCATGGCGCTGCGGCTGCCGGTGATAAGGGGATGCCACTCTGGCAGGCTCTGCCCCTCCGCCAGCAGGCGGTAGGCGCAGCTCGATGGCAGCCAGTCGAACTCGGCAATCTTGTCGTAGGTGATCTGCAGGCAGTCCGGCTCTTTCTTGAAGCGGTTGCCGTAGTCGGAGCACTGGCAGGTCTTGGTATTGAGCAGATTGCAGGCCACGTTGGTGAACACCAGCTCCTCGGTGTCCTCGTCAATGAGCTTGTTCAGGCAGCACTTGCCGCAGCCATCGCACAGGGACTCCCACTCCGTCATGGTCATCTGTTGCAGGCTCTTCACCTGCCAAAAGGGGGCGCTCTGCACGGGTTCACTCTGCTGCATAAAGGTAGGCTCGCTCAATACACTGACAAGCGCGTGGTTATACGCCCTATGGCCCGATTTTTCAAGGCTGGCGGCCCAGCCGCCCATGCCCATCAACACCCGGCCTCTGGGGATCCGTGTTGATCGACGATGACATCCCAAGAGCCGAAGATCACCCATGTGCAGCCATTTCCACAAACTTTTTGGCAAATCTGCTTAGCATTCTGGCCGTTGAATTCGTAAAAGAATCCCACCCGTCAGTCCCCAATGACTACAACGCCAGCCGCCGTTGCCGCATTGCGTCCTATCAACTGGACCTAAACTGATTAGTTGCAAGTCCAGCCCGTTAGCTGGACAGAGGACGTTGACATGAAGACGTTGAAACTTGCGTTGTTAATAGCGGCTTCGCTATTACTCGCGTCCTGCTCCTCCTCGGACTCGGTATTCCCGGGAGAAGCGCCCGCCGCTGGAGGTGTCCCCCCATCTGGAGGAATGGAGCCTGCTTACGGCAAAGGAGGGGGTCGCAATAACTTTGCCGCCACCCTTCCACAGGATGCCCAGCAGGAGATGTCTGTTTTAACAGATTAAGTGCACAGCCCTGGCCGCTTCCCCGGGGCCCATACCAAGCCTCGCACTCTTTGGAATCAGTCCGGTTCTGGGTTCATCCCGCCAGCCACCAGACCCGTACATCACCAACCTGCAACCAGGAAATGGTGCAGGTTCGTGCCAAGCAATATGAAACCCAACGCCAATAAAAAATGCCGCCCTGGGGCGGCATTTTGCTATCTGAACTAACAGGCTAACTTACCAGCCGGTCACTTCGCGCAGGGCCTTGCCGATATCGGCCAGGGAGCGCACGGTTTTCACGCCGGCATCTTCCAGGGCGGCAAATTTCTCGGCCGCAGTGCCTTTACCACCGGCGATGATGGCGCCCGCATGACCCATGCGCTTGCCAGCCGGGGCGGTGACGCCTGCGATATAGGAGACCACCGGCTTGGTGACGTGGGCCTTGATGTAGGCCGCTGCCTCTTCCTCGGCGCTGCCGCCGATCTCGCCGATCATCACGATGGCTTCGGTCTTGGGATCGTTCTGGAACATCTCCAGGATGTCGATGAAGTTGGAGCCCGGGATGGGGTCGCCACCGATGCCGACGCAGGTGGACTGGCCGAAGCCTTCGTCCGTGGTCTGCTTGACCGCTTCGTAGGTCAGGGTGCCGGAGCGGGAGACGATGCCCACCTTGCCCGGCTTGTGGATGTGACCCGGCATGATGCCGATCTTGCACTCACCCGGAGTGATGACGCCCGGGCAGTTCGGCCCAATCATGCGCACGCCGGTTTCCTGCAGCTTCACCTTGACCTGCAGCATGTCCAGGGTCGGGATGCCTTCGGTGATGGTGACGATGAGCTTGATGCCGGCGTCGATGGCTTCCAGGATGGCGTCCTTGCAGAACGGGGCCGGCACATAGATGACGGAGGCGGTGGCGCCGGTGGCTTCCACGGCGTCACGGACGGTGTTGAACACCGGCAGGCCCAGGTGGGTGGTGCCACCCTTGCCCGGGGAGACGCCGCCGACCATCTGGGTACCGTAGGCAATCGCCTGTTCGGAGTGGAAGGTACCCTGACCGCCGGTGAAGCCCTGGCAGATCACCTTGGTGTCTTTGTTGATCAGAACGCTCATTATTTGGCCTCCGCTGCTTTAACCACTTGCTGAGCTGCGTCAGTCAGACTCGTTGCGGCGATGATATTGAGGCCGCTGTCGGCCAGTTTACGGGCACCCAGTTCGGCATTGTTGCCTTCCAGACGCACTACCACGGGCACCTTGACCCCCACTTCCTTGACCGCACCGATGATGCCTTCCGCGATCATGTCGCAGCGCACTATGCCGCCGAAGATGTTGACCAGCACGGCCTGTACCTTGCTGTCAGACAGGATGATCTTGAAGGCCTCGGTCACGCGCTCCTTGGTGGCGCCGCCGCCGACGTCCAGGAAGTTGGCCGGTGAGCCGCCGTGCAGGTTGACGATGTCCATGGTGCCCATGGCCAGACCCGCGCCGTTGACCATGCAGCCGATGTTGCCATCGAGGGCCACATAGTTCAGCTCCCACTGGGCGGCATGCGCTTCGCGGGGGTCATCCTGGGAGGGATCGTGCATCTGGCGCAGCTTGGGCTGACGATACAGGGCGTTGGCGTCGATGTTGATCTTGCCGTCGAGGCAATGCAGGTTGCCCTTGTCGGTGATGACCAGGGGGTTGATCTCCAAGAGGGCGAAGTCGCAGTCCAGGAACATCTGGCCCAGGCCCATGAAGATCTTGGTGAACTGCTTGATCTGATCGCCGACCAGACCCAGCTTGAAGGCCAGCTCGCGGGCCTGGTAAGCCTGCGGGCCCACCAGGGGATCGATGGCCGCCTTGTGAATGAGTTCCGGGGTTTCGTGGGCGATCTTCTCGATGTCCACGCCACCCTCGGTGGAGGCCATGAAGACCACGCGGCGGCTGCCACGGTCGACCACGGCGCCCAGATAGAGCTCCTTGGCGATGTCGGTGCAGGACTCTACCAGGATCTTGGTGACCGGCTGACCGTTGGCGTCAGTCTGATAGGTGACCAGGTTCTTGCCGAGCCAGTTCTGGGCGAAGGCGCGGATCTCGTCCTTGCTCTTGGCCAGCTTGACGCCGCCCGCTTTACCGCGGCCACCGGCGTGGACCTGGCACTTGACGACCCAGGTGTTGCCGCCAATCTTGTCGGCCGCTTCGGCCGCTTCCTGCGGGGTAGCGCAGGCATAACCTTCGGAGACCGGCAGGCCATACTCGGCAAACAGCTGTTTTGCCTGATATTCATGCAGATTCATAGATGCTCTATCCGTGTTGTAGGTATTTCCGTCCGGGGCTCGTGTTTCTCAATCCCCTGTGAATGGGGGCCTGGGCGGCCCCTCGTTATCTTTCAGTCACTCTTGCTCAGACATCCAGCAGCAGACGGGTCGGGTCTTCCAGCAGCTCCTTGATGGAGACCAGGAAGCCCACGGACTCGCGGCCGTCGATGATGCGGTGATCGTAGGAGAGCGCCAGGTACATCATCGGCAGGATCTCGACCTTGCCGTCGACGGCCATGGGGCGGTCCTGGATCTTGTGCATGCCCAGAATGGCGCTCTGGGGCGGGTTGATGATGGGGGTGGACATCAGGGAGCCGAACACGCCGCCGTTGGTGATGGTGAAGTTGCCGCCGGTCAGTTCGTCCACGGTCAGCTTGCCGTCACGGCCCTTGCCGGCCAGGTCTTTGATGGCCTTCTCGATATCGGCGAGGCTCATGTTGTCGCAGTCGCGCAGCACCGGAGTCACCAGACCGCGGGGGGTGGAGACGGCGATGCTGATGTCGAAGTAGTTGTGGTATACCACGTCATCGCCATCCAGCGCCGCGTTCACTTCCGGGTAGCGCTTCAAGGATTCGACCACGGCCTTCACGTAGAAGGACATGAAGCCGAGCTTGATGCCGTGCTTCTTCTCGAAGATCTCGCCGTACTGCTTGCGCAGCTTCATGATGGGCGCCATGTTGATCTCGTTGAAGGTGGTCAGCATGGCGGTGGTGTTCTTGGCCTCCAGCAGACGCTCGGCGATGCGCTTGCGCAGACGGGTCATGGGCACCCGCTTCTCGGTGCGACCGGCCAGGGGGGCTATGGGCGCAACCGGTGCGGCGGCCACGGCGGCGGGGGCTGCCGGCTTGCCCAGGTTCTTGATGAAGGCATCCACGTCTTCCTTGGTGACACGACCGCCCTTGCCGGTGCCGGTCAGCTTGGCCACGTCGATGTCGTGCTCGGCCACCAGGCGGCGCACGGAGGGGCTCAGGCCGTCGGCGGCGTCATCGGCCGCCGCTTCCACCGGCTTCTCCTTGGTCTCCTCACCGGCCACAGGGGCCGCCTTGAGAATGGCGATCAGCTGGCGGGAGAGCACGGTCGCACCTTCCAATTGCAGGATGTCACCCAGTACGCCGGCTTCCGGCGCGGGGACTTCCAGCACGACTTTATCGGTTTCGATGTCAACCAGTACTTCGTCACGGGCAACCAGGTCGCCCGGTTTCTTGTGCCAGGTGGCGATGGTGGCGTCCGCCACTGATTCCGGCAGGTCCGGTACCTTGATCTCGATAGTCATGTAATCAGTTCCTTGTTACTTCTTGGCCAGCAGGCTTGTTCCAGAGACGGAGAGGGTCGGCTGCACAGAGCCACCTCCCCTTCGCAACTCGTTTATTCCAGGGTCAGCGCGTCTTCCACCAGGGCTTTCTGCTGTTTGGCGTGGACAGACATGTAACCGACGGCCGGTGAGGCCGAGGCCGGACGACCGGCGTAACGCAGACGGGCATGGCTTGGCAGCACGCTGTCATAGTGATGACGGGTGCTGTACCAGGCGCCCTGATTCTGCGGCTCTTCCTGACACCAGACGAAATCGGTGACGTGGGCATAATCGGCCAGGATGGCGCGCACTTCCTCTTCCGGGAAGGGGTAGAGCTGCTCGATCCGCACCAGGGCTACATCCTGCTGCTCGGCCTTGCGACGGGCATCGAGCAGGTCGTAGTAGACCTTGCCGGAGCAGAAGACCACCCGCTTGACCGCTTTCGGATCCAGCGCGTCGATCTCGCCGATGGCGTTCTGGAAGGTACCTTCCGCCAGCTCGTCGAGCTTGCTCACCGCCAGCGGGTGGCGCAGCAAGGACTTGGGCGTCATCACGATGAGCGGACGGCGCATGGGGCGCACCACCTGACGGCGCAGCATGTGGAACACCTGGGCCGGGGTGGAGGGCACGCACACCTGCATGTTGTGCTGGGCACACATCTGCAGATAGCGCTCCAGACGGGCGGAGGAGTGCTCCGGGCCCTGGCCCTCATAGCCGTGGGGCAGCAGCATGGTCAGACCGCACATCCGGCCCCACTTCTGCTCGCCGGAGGAGAGGAACTGATCCACCACCACCTGGGCGCAGTTGGCGAAGTCGCCGAACTGGGCTTCCCAGATGGTGAGGCCAGCCGGCTCGGCGCTGGCGTAGCCATATTCGAACGCCAGTACCGCGTTTTCGGTCAGCACCGAGTCGTAGATCTCGAACGGACCTTGCTCGTCGTGCAGGTTGCACAGCGGGGTGTAGGTGCTCGCATCGGTCTGATTGTGCAGCACGGCGTGGCGGTGGAAGAAGGTGCCACGGCCGGAGTCTTCCCCGGTGAAGCGGATGCGCGCGCCCTTGTCCACCAGGGTGGCGTAGGCCAGGGTCTCGGCAAAGCCCCAGTCCACCAGCTTCTCACCGGCGGCCATCAGGCGGCGATCTTCGTAGATCTTCTCGACCTGGCGTTGCAGCACATGGGTGGCCGGGTACTGGCTGATGCGCTCGCCGAGGGACTTGAGGTGATCCATGGGCACTGTGCTGTCGTAGCTCATGGCCCAGTCGTGACCGAGATAAGGGGTCCAGTCCACGGAGTGCAGCTCCATGGGGCGCCACTCCTTGCTCACCCGCTCGCCCCGATCCAGGGTATCGCGGTAGTCGTTGACCAGGGTAGTGGCCAGCTCGGGAGTGATGGTGCCTTCACCAATCAGCTGATCGGCGTAGATCTTGCGCGGCGTCGGGTGCTGCTTGATCTTCTGGTACATCAGGGGCTGGGTCGCGCTCGGCTCGTCCGCCTCGTTGTGACCGTGACGACGGTAGCAGACCAGCTCGATCACCACGTCGCGCTTGAAGGTGTTGCGATAATCCAGCGCAATCTGGGTCACCAGCACCACGGCTTCCGGGTCATCCCCGTTGACGTGCAGCACAGGTGCCTGCACCGCCTTGGCGATGTCGGTACAGTATTCGGTGGAGCGCAGGTCACGTTGATAGGAGGTGGTGAAACCAACCTGGTTGTTGATGACGATGCGCACAGTGCCGCCGACGCCGTAGGCGCGGGTCAGGGACATGTTGAAGGTCTCGGCCACCACCCCCTGCCCCGCGATGGCGGAGTCACCGTGGATGGTGATGGGCAGGACGCTTGAGCCATCCTTGTCACCACGGCGGTCCATACGGGCACGGACCGAGCCGATGACCACGGGGTTGACGATTTCGAGGTGGGACGGGTTGAAGGCGAGCGCCAGGTGGACGTTGCCGCCCGGGGTGGCGAAGTCGGAGGAGAAGCCCATGTGGTACTTCACATCCCCTGTGCCCCAGGATTCCCCGTGCTTGCCGGCGAACTCGTCGAACAGGTCCTGGGCGCGCTTGCCCAGCACGTTGATCAGCACGTTCAGGCGACCGCGGTGGGCCATGCCGATGACGGCCTCCTTGCAGCCCTGCTCACCGGCGCGGCGGATAAGCTCTTTGAGCATGGGCACCATGGCATCGCCCCCTTCCAGGGAGAAACGCTTGGCCCCCGGGAACTTGGCCCCCAGGTATTTTTCCAGCCCTTCGGCGGCGGTCAGGCTCTCGAGGAAGCGGGTCTTCTCCTCGGTGCTGTAGTTGCCCTTGGCTTCGATGGATTCAAGACGGTCTTGCAGCCAGCGCTTCTCCTCGGTGGAGGTGATGTGCATGTAGTCTGCACCTATGCTGCTGCAGTAGGTCTTCTTCAGCGAGGCGTAGAGATCGGAGAGCACCATGGTCTCGCGACCGATGGCGTAGGAGCCCACGTTGAAGGTGGCCTCCATGTCTGCGCCCTGCAGGTTGTGAAATGCCGGGTCGAGTTCGGCAACGGTTTCACGGGTCCACAGGCCCAGCGGATCCAGATTGGCATTCTGGTGACCACGGAAACGGAAGGCGTTGATCAGCTGCAGTACGCGCACCTGCTTGGCATCCACCTGGGGATCGGAGACCGGGGCGCTGTAACGGGAGGGATCCTTGGCCAGGCGGCGGAAATAGTCGCGAACCTGGGAGTGGGGTTGTTCGACTGCATGGCCATTGACCTGGGGCAGCTCGCTAAACAGGCTGCGCCACTCTTCGGCCACGGAGTCGGGGTTTTCCAGGAAGGATTCGTACAAATCCTCAATGTAGCTTGCATTCGCACCAGCCAGGTGAGATGACTCCAACCAGGCCTTCATCACGCCGTTATGCATTTCTATCCCTTGTACATCTTGTTCACTGCAGCGCAGCTTGTAGGGTCATAGCCATCCCGGGACGGGATGGCTATCCAGAGGTCGGGCCCGGCGCAAGGCGCCTCAGGCCCTGGTATCAAACAGCCCGGTTGAGCAACATCGACTTGATCTGACCAATGGCCTTGGTCGGGTTCAAGCCCTTGGGACAGACGTTCACGCAGTTCATGATGCCGTGGCAGCGGAACACGCTGAAGGCGTCATCCAGGTTGCCCAGTCGTTCGGCAGCCGCGGTGTCGCGGCTGTCCGCCAGCCAGCGGTAGGCGGCGAGCAGCCCGGCCGGGCCGATGAACTTGTCCGGGTTCCACCAGAAGGAGGGGCAAGAGGTGGAGCAGCAGGCACAGAGAATACACTCGTACAGGCCATCCAGCTTGGCGCGCTCTTCGGGGGATTGCAGGTGCTCACGCACGGGCGGCAGTTTTTCATCGTTGATGAGGAAGGGCTTGACCTTCTCCCACTGGGTGTAGAACTGGGTCATGTCGATCACCAGATCGCGGATCACTGGCAGACCAGGCAGGGGCCGGATGACGACCTTGTTGCCCTTCTTCAAGAGATCGGAGAGCGGGGTGATGCAGGCAAGACCGTTCTTGCCATTCATGTTGAGACCGTCCGATCCACAGACCCCTTCGCGGCAGGAGCGGCGGAAGGAGAGCGTGGGATCCAGCTCCTTGAGCTGGATCAGTGCGTCGAGCACCATCATGTCGGAACCTTCAGGAATATCAAGACGATATTCCTTCATATGGGGGACGTTATCAACATCCGGGTTGTATCTGTAAACAGAGAATGTGACGTTCATTGTGGTTGCCTCCGCAATCAGTAAGTCCGCACCTTGGGTGGGAATGCCTCACGGGTTTTCGGAGACATGTTGACAGCACGACGGGTCATGGACTCGGTGTCCGGATGATAGAGGCTGTGGCACAGCCAGCTCTCGTCGTCACGCTCCGGGAAGTCGAAGCGGCTATGGGCGCCCCGGCTCTCGGTACGGAAGTTGGCGGCAACCGCGGTGGCAAACGCCGTCTCCATCAGGTTGTCCAGCTCCAGGCACTCGATGCGCTGGGTGTTGAACTCCTTGGAGGTGTCGTCCAGACGGGCATTCTTGAGGCGCTCGCGGATGAGTTTCAGCTCGGCCAGCCCTTCTGCCATGGCGTCCCCTTCGCGGAACACGGAGAAGTTGTTCTGCATGCAGCGCTGCAGGTCACGGCGGATCTCGGCGGGATCCTCGCCATCGCGGTTGTTCTCCCAGCGATTGAAGCGGGCCAGCGCCGCGGCGATGTCGGACTCGGACGCCTCGCGACCATGATCCATCTCACCCAGGGTCTCCACCAGGTGCATGCCGGCGGCACGACCAAACACCACCAGATCCAGCAAGGAGTTGCCGCCGAGGCGGTTGGCACCGTGCACGGACACGCAGGCGATTTCCCCCACCGCGAACAGGCCGACCACGGGGACGTCGTTGCCGTCTTTATCCTGGGTCAGACACTGGCCGTTCACGCTGGTCGGCACGCCGCCCATCATGTAGTGGCAGGTCGGGATGATGGGAATGGGTTCCTTGACCGGATCCACGTGGGCGAAGGTGCGAGAGAGCTCGCAGATGCCCGGCAGACGAGATTCCAGCACCTCTTTGCCGAGGTGATCCAGCTTGAGCTTGATGTGCGGGCCCCAGGGACCGTCGCAGCCACGGCCTTCGCGGATCTCGATCATGATGGAGCGGGCCACCACGTCGCGACCGGCGAGATCCTTGGCGTTGGGCGCATAACGCTCCATGAAGCGCTCACCATCTTTGTTGAGCAGATAGCCGCCTTCACCACGGCAACCCTCGGTCACCAGTACCCCTGCCCCGGCGATGCCGGTGGGGTGGAACTGCCAGAACTCCATGTCCTGCACGCCGACCCCGGCACGCAACGCCATGCCGACGCCGTCACCGGTGTTGATGTGGGCGTTGGTGGTGGACTGGTAGATACGACCGGCGCCGCCGGTGGCAAGCACCGTGGCCTTGGCCTTGAAGTAGACGACCTCGCCGCTCTCCATGTCGATGGCGGTGCAGCCGACGATGTGGCCATCCTGGTTCTTCACCAGATCCAGGGCATACCACTCGGAGAAGACGGTGGTCTTGTTCTTGACGTTCTGCTGATACAGGGTATGCAGCAGGGCGTGACCGGTCCGGTCGGCAGCCGCCGCGGTACGGGCCGCCTGCTCGCCGCCAAAATTCTTGGACTGACCGCCGAAGGGGCGCTGATAGACAGAGCCGTTGTCGAAGCGGGAGAAGGGCAAGCCCATGTTCTCCAGCTCATAGATGGCCTCGGGGCCGGTCTTGCACATGTATTCAATCGCTTCCTGGTCACCGATGTAATCGGAGCCCTTGACGGTGTCATACATGTGCCACTGCCAGTTGTCGTCATGGGCATTGCCCAGGGCAACCGTGATCCCGCCCTGGGCGGAAACCGTGTGGGAACGAGTCGGGAAAACCTTGGAAAGCAGTGCGCAGCTCTTGCCGGACTGGGCAATCTGCAGCGCGGCGCGCATGCCGGCACCACCGGCACCGATCACGACCGCATCAAATTCACGAGTTGGAATAGTCACCTTACACACCCCACAGCACGACGAAACCCGTCATCAGATAGACGAACAGCACCACCACCAGCGCAAACTGCAGCGCACCGCGCAGCCCGACCGGCTTGATATAGTCGGTCAGCACCTGCCACAGACCGATCCAGGCGTGGATCAGGACGCACAGCAGCGTCAGCAGGGTGAAGACCTTGGTGAAGGTGGTGGCGAAGAAGCCGGTCCACACCTCGTAGGTAATGTCGTTGAAGGCGACAAAGCCCACCAGATAGAGGACGTAAGCCGTCATGATGAGGGCGGTGGCGCGGATCAGGATGTAATCATGAACACCGCTGCGCCCGAAAGTTGCAGAATTGGTTACCATACCAGTACCCCCGCCAATACCGCCAGAATCCCGGTAATCACGAAGCCCACCCGGGCACTCTGATTCGCGGAATCCAGCTCTTCCCAATGCCCCATGTCCATGACCAGGTGACGCAGGCCGCCCACTATGTGGTATGCCAGCGCAGTCAGGATCCCCCACAACACGAACTTGACCAGGAAGTTGTCCATGATGGCAACGACGGTTTCAAATCCTTCGGGAGAGGAGAGTGAAGTTCCAAGCATCCACAGCAAGATGGCCAGCGCCACAAAGGTGATGACCCCTGAGACACGGTGCAAGATGGAAGCGATGGCGGTGACAGGAAAGCTGATCGTTTGCAGGTCGAGGTTTACAGGTCTCTGTTTATTTTTCACGGCTTTGCCCACTCAGCTCCATTGAGCACGTTAGTTATTGTTTTCACACGCTTTGAGGGCGAGGAGTGGCATTTGTTAGGTTTTTGTTACCAAAACAACTCGGAAAAGCCAAAAACAACATTTTAGATATCACATCTGGCTTTGCGAAAGCGTTTCAAACACCGACGGCCATCACCCACGAGGCGCAGTATATCGGCGGCCTTAACCAATGACAATCAATTAGCTACATAGAAAACCCAAAACCGTAAACCAGATCTCACAACCGCTTTAACAAGTCATTAATGATCATTCAGGAAAATTGACAAGAGAGTGGTTCTCTGGTTCAAATAAGGCGCTCCAGCCGCCGTGGTACGGGTAAGAACCTTTGCCAGCGTCATGAAAGTCGTAATAAAGTAGGACTGGAACCAAATTATAAAAGAGCAAAGGAGACGTGCTATGGCTGATAAGATAGCCACCCTACATCTGCCCGGAAAAGAGCCGGTAGAACTACCGATCCTGTCCGGTACTGTTGGACCCGATGTAATCGATGTCAGAAAGCTGGGCTCGCAAGGGTACTTCACCTTCGACCCCGGCTTTATGGCCACCGGTGCTTGCAAATCATCCATTACCTATATCGACGGAGATCAGGGTGTCTTGCTGCACCGTGGTTATCCCATCGCCCAGTTGGCCACCCAGGCCAGTTACCTGGAAGTCTGCTACATACTGCTGTACGGCGAGGCGCCCACCAAGACGCAATACGCGGAATTTGAACGCCTGGTCACCCGCCACACCATGGTGCACGAGCAGATCGCCTTCTTCTTCCGCGGCTTCCGCCGTGACTCCCACCCCATGGCGATCATGTGCGGTGTGGTCAGCGCCCTGTCCGCCTTCTATCACGATGCCCTCGACATCAATAACGAAGAGCATCGCGAGATCTGCGCCTTCCGTCTGCTCTCCAAGATGCCGACCCTGGCCGCCATGTGTTACAAGTACTCCATCGGCCAGCCCTTCATGCAGCCGCGCAATGCCCTCTCCTATGCCGGCAACTTCCTGCACATGATGTTTGGCGTGCCGACCGAAGAGTACAAGGTCAACCCCATCGTCGAGCGCGCCATGGATCGCATCTTCACCCTGCATGCGGACCACGAGCAGAACGCCTCCACCTCCACCGTGCGTCTGGCCGGCTCCTCCGGTGCCAACCCGTTTGCCTGTATCGCTGCGGGGATCGCCTCCCTGTGGGGTCCGGCCCACGGCGGTGCCAACGAAGCCTGCCTCAAGATGCTCGAAGAGATTGGCTCCGTGGATCGCATCCCCGAGTACATTGCCAAGGCCAAGGACAAGAACGACCCCTTCCGTCTGATGGGCTTCGGTCACCGGGTCTACAAGAACCACGACCCCCGTGCCACCGTGATGCGCGAAACCTGTCACGAGGTACTGACCGAGCTGCAGATCAAGGATCCGCTGCTGGACGTGGCCATGGAGCTGGAGCGCATCGCGCTCTCCGACCCCTACTTCATCGAGAAGAAGCTCTACCCGAACGTGGACTTCTACTCCGGCATCATCATGAAGGCCATCGGCATCCCCATGTCCATGTTCACCGTGATCTTCGCCATCTCCCGCACCATCGGCTGGATTGCCCACTGGAACGAAATGCACTCGGATCCGGACCAGAAGATCGGCCGTCCGCGTCAGCTCTATACCGGCCTGGCCCAACGGGATTTCACTCCCCTCGATCAGCGCTGATCCGGCGAGTTGTCATGGTTTGTTACAAAGGCGGTCATTGACCGCCTTTTCATTTGAGGGTTTAATCGCGCCCTTTTACGCCAAGGACACCCATCATGAAAGCGCCCCTGCTCCTCTGCTCCGCCCTGTTGCTCAGCGCCTGCCAGAGCACCCCGACCACCCAGACCCTCTATGTCCAGGACAAGCTGGCCGACTGCGTCGGTGTCGCCCCCATGAAGTGCATGCAGGTGCGCAGCCAGCCGGGCGAGAGCTGGACCCTCTTCTACCAGCAGATCGAGGGCTTCACCTTCGAGCCTGGTTTCCGCTATCAACTGGAAGTGCGTACCGAACAGCTCACCGACGTGCCGGCAGACGCCTCCTCGGTGCGCTATCAGCTGATCAAGGTGGTGAGCAAAGAGGCCGTTCGCTGAACCACGAGGGCTGCGGTTCAATTTGCACGCCCCCTGGGTTATGCTGAGCCCCTTCTTTCAAGGGTTGACCAGGGGCACGTGCCCTCCAGTACGATGATCAAGATCAGAACCATACGGGCCCTCGACTGGCCCGCCATCATGGCCATTCAGAGCGAGTGCTACCACCAGCTGGAGCCCGAGCCCCTCGAGGTGATGAGCAACAAGGCAGAGCTCGCCCCCGCCTGCTGCTGGGTCGCCGAGCGTCAGGGCCGGGTGCTCGGTTACCTGCTCTGTCATCCCTGGCGCGCCCACTGCCCTCCTCCGCTCTCGCAGCCCTTGCAGTCCCTCACCGACCACGAGGAGTTCTACCTGCACGATCTCGCGGTCAGTGGCGAGGCGCGCGGTCTGGGGGTGGGCCAGCGGCTGCTCGCCACCGCCCTCGCCTTTGCCAGCGATGAGGGTTACCAGCATGCCGGGCTGGTGGCGGTGCAGGATGCCCCGGCCTTCTGGCGCAAGCAGGGCTTCGTGCCAGCCAGGACCCCCAAGTCGCTGGAGGAGTACGGCGAGGGCGCCGTCTATATGCGGCTGCCTTTGACCGAACCGGCCTGAGGCCCAGTTCAAGCCCAATAAAAAAGGCGCCTTGCGGCGCCTTTTTTCACTTCATCGGCCCATCAAGCCTTGAACTTGCTGAACACCAGAGAAGCGTTGGTACCGCCAAAGCCGAAGCTGTTGGACATGACGGTATTGAGATCGGCGGCTTCGTACTCGCGCACTATGGGCAGACCCACGGCCTTCTCGTCCAGGTTCTCGATGTTGATGCTGGGGGCAATGAAGCCGTGTTCCATCATCAGCAGGGAGTAGACGGCCTCGTGCACGCCGGCGGCGCCCAGGGCATGACCGGTCATGGCCTTGGTGGCGGAGAGCTTGGGCGCATTGCTGCCAAACAGGGTCTGGATGGCTTCCAGCTCCTTGGTATCACCGACCGGGGTGGAAGTGCCGTGGGTGTTGATGTAATCCACAGAGCCGACACCCTGCATCGCCATCTTCATGCAACGCACCGCGCCTTCACCGCTCGGGGCGACCATGTCGTAGCCGTCGGAGGTGGCACCGTAACCGGTGATTTCGGCGTAGATGTGGGCACCGCGGGCCAGGGCATGTTCCAGCTCCTCGACCACCAGAATGCCGCCGCCACCGGAGATGACGAAACCGTCGCGGTCCGCATCATAGGTACGGGACGCCTTTTCCGGGGTGTCGTTGTACTTGGTGGAGAGGGCACCCATGGCATCGAACTGGATGGTGGAAGACCAGTCCAGCTCCTCGCCGCCGCCGGCGAAGACGATGTCCTGCTTGCCAAGCTGGATCAGCTCCAGTGCGTGACCGATGCAGTGGGCAGAGGTGGCACAGGCGGAGCTGATGGTGTAGTTGACACCCTTGATCTTGAACGGGGTGGCCAGGCAGGCAGAGGTGGTGGAGGACATGGTGCGCGGCACCATGTAGGGACCCACACGCTTGACCCCTTTCTCACGGGCGATGTCCGCAGACTCGGAGGTGTTCTTGCCGGAGGCGCCGCCGGAGCCGACCACTATGCCGGTACGCTCGTTGGAGACCTGATCCTCTGGCAGACCCGCGTCAGCGATGGCCTGCTCCATGGACAGATAGGCATAGGCCGCGGCGTCACCCATGAAACGCATGACTTTACGGTCGATCAGTTCAGACGGATCGAGTTTGATGTTACCCCAGACACGGCTGCGCAGGTTGTACTGTTCAAACTGCTCGGAATAGGTGATGCCGGATTTGCCTGCTTTCAGGGAGGCCAGCACCTCTTCCTTGTTGTTGCCGATACTGGAGATGACGCCGATACCGGTGATCACTGCTCTTCTCATTAATTCATCTCGTCTGGAAAAACTGGCACCGAGTCTACCCGCTTTCGGCTGCCAAACTGGTCTGCTTTCACGTAGAATGCCCGCGAATTTATGACGCGAGCAGAGGAAAACGTGAGTCAAACATCCTTACATCATGCCCGATTGGACTGGAATGAAGCGGGAACTCCAGTCTCCAGTGAGTTCGGGGATGTGTACTTTTCCAATGATAACGGTCTAAGTGAAACCCGCTACGTCTTTTTATTGCAAAATCACCTACCGGCACGATTTTCGCACCACGATAGTGACAGTTTCGTGATTGGCGAAACAGGTTTCGGCACAGGTCTTAACTTTCTGGCGACAATGGCCGCCTTCCTGGAACAGGCCCCCCAATCCGGCAACGGCTCACACCTGCACTTCATCAGCTTCGAGAAATACCCCCTGGCCCAGGCCGATCTCTGCAAGGCCCTGGCGGCCTGGCCCGAGCTTGCGCACCTTAGCCAGCCTCTCATCGACCAGTGGCCGCTGCCGGTCTGCGGCTGCCACCGCCTCATTTTTGCCGGCGGCCGCATCCGCCTCGATCTCTGGCTTGGCGACATCAAGGAGATGCTGCCCCAGGTGCCTCACGGCCCCCAGGGTCTGGTGGATGCCTGGTATCTGGATGGCTTCTCGCCTGCCAAGAATCCCGAGATGTGGACACAAGCGCTGTTCGATGGCCTTGCTCGCCTCGCCCGCCCCAGCGCGACCCTCTCGACCTTTACCTGCGCCGGTTTCGTGCGCCGCGGTCTGATTGACGCCGGTTTTGCCATGAAGAAGGTGAAGGGGCACGGCAGCAAGCGGGAGATGCTGGCAGGGAGGCGGGAGGACAAAGTGCCCGAGCAGAGCATCTCCCCCTGGTATGCCCGCCCCGCCGGCCGGGACGGCGAGGTGCTGATCATCGGCGGCGGCATCGCCTCGGCCATGACGGCGCTCTCCCTGGTGGAGCGGGGTCGCAAGGTGACCCTGCTGTGCGAAGAGGGCGAGCCCGCCACCGGTGCCTCCGGCAACCGGCAGGGGGCGCTCTATCCGCTGCTTAACGGGGAGCACGACGCCCTGTCGCGCTTCTATTCCCTCGCCTTCGGCTATGCCCGCCAGCGGCTGCTGGCCCTGGCCGCACGCCATCCCGTGGCCTTCTCCCTGTGCGGCGTCACCCAGCTCGGCTATGACGACAAGTCCGCCGCCAAGCTCGCCAAGATGGGTCAGGCTCCCTTCCCCCCCGAGCTGATGCACCCACTCTCTGCCTCGGAAGTTGAGCAGGTGGTCGGCCTGCCCTGCGGCCACGGTGGCGTCAGCTACCCCCTGGGGGGCTGGCTCTGCCCGGCGGATCTCACCCGCGCCGCCCTGAAAGAAGCGCAAGCCAGCGGTCTGCTGCGCCTTGAGTACCACACACCGGTGAGCACCCTCAGCGAGCTGGCAGACGGCTGGCAGGTGGAGAGCCTGGATGGCCGCCAGTGGCAGACCCCCAACCTGGTGGTGGCCGCCGGTCACCGGCTGCCCGCCCTGCTCCCCTTCGCGGAGCTGCCGCTCTACCCGGTGCGCGGTCAGGTGAGCCATGTGCCGACCACGGCGCGGTTAAGCCAGCTCAGGACTGTGCTCTGCTACGACGGCTACCTCACCCCGGCCCACGACGGAGCGCACTGCATCGGGGCCAGCTATGGCCGCAATCAGAGCACCCTCGCATTCAGTGCCGAGGAGCAGGCTCAGAACCGGGCGCGGCTGCAAGCCTGCCTGCCGGATCAGAGCTGGCCTGCCGAGGTGGACGTGAGCGGCAACGAGGCGCGGGTGGGCGTTCGCTGCGCCAGCCGGGATCACCTGCCGGTGGCAGGGCCAATCGCCAGATTGGCAAGCCTCGCGGATCAAGACCCTAAGGCCCCCGCTGATCAGCAGCGCGCGCTGCCCCTGCACGCCGGTCTCTATGCGCTGGGCGCCCTCGGCTCCCGGGGTCTGTGCTCGGCGCCGCTCTGCGGTGAGCTGGTGGCGAGCGAGATCTGCGGGGATCCGTTGCCGCTGGCCGCCGATCTGCTGGAGGCGCTGCATCCGGCCCGCTACTGGGTACGCAGGCTGCTCAAGGGCAAGCCCCTGCGCGATCCGGCGTCCTGATCCCAACCCAGATTGGACCTCAAACAAAACGGGCTTCCCCAGGGGAAGCCCGTTTTTTATTGGCGATGACGATCAGCTGCCCTCTGGCCAGCTGACCCCGAGCTTGCGCCCCCGATCGGTCTGCTGCGCCAGGGTGGCGAATCGATCCCGGGTCGCCTCCAGCACCGCCTGCCCCTGTTGCCAGCCCTGGTACTGCAAGGCGGCGCAATCCCGGGCGACGGGCAACTGGGCGAACCGGATGCCGAGCTGGCTGACGCTTTCGAGCAAGATGTCCTTGTGACGGCTCTCGTAGTCGAACATGGCCGCCACCAGCTTGTCCCACTTCTGCCGCTCCGCCGCGGACGCCCTGCCCTTGTCCATCCAGTTCGGCACCCTGACCTGGATGCGGGCCGTCACCTGGGCCTGATCCAGCTCGCAGCGCGCCGGGGTCGCCCTGGTCTGCAACTGCCAGGAGAGCTGATAGCTGGCCCTGCCGATATGGCCGTCCGCCTGGGCAGGCGACAAGGCGGTGATCTGGCGCATCACGGCGGCCACATCGGCTCCTGATACCCGATAGAACTGGAAATCGACCTTGATATCGGGCGCCACCCGAATACCTGCATAATGGGAGGGTGCTGCTCCGATTGAGGCGGCATATATGAGGGCCGCCACCGCCCCTGTCTTGCTGAAGAGTCCCATCGTCGTGCTGCCTTGCTCCTTGTGAGTCCGGCGTAATTTCAATTAATAATCAATGAATTAATAGTCAGTGTGGGAGATTAACCGCGATCAGGGGCGCTGTCACCTGCTCTCGGAGCCGGGGGCGGCAAAGGGGCGGCTTCCACCCGTTCAGAATGGGGATTTGCAAGGGAGATCACAGCCAGCCACCATCCCCATGGCGAATTACTCCTTATGAGGTAATAATCCCGGCGTTTTTGTTGGCACATGTCGAGCTAGCCAGTCCAACCCTCTGCTCAGCCCGTTAGATGCCCGACGTCACTCCATACTCAGGAACCTATTTATGATGGAACTCCTTATTGGCACCCTGGTCACCCTGGCCGTGGGTCGCTACATCTTCAAGGGCTATTCGGCGACCGGGGTGCTGCTCAGCGGCGGCCTCTTGCTGCTGGCGATCACCGCCCTGATGGGCAAGGCGGTGCTGCCAGCCAGCGTCACCTCCACCGGCCACGTGGCCACAGACGTGTTCGAGTACGTGCGCTTCCTGCTGGTAGACAGGGGGGGCGGCCTCGGCATGCTGATCATGGTGCTGTGCGGCTTTGCCGGCTACATGAGCCACATCGGCGCCAACACCATCTTGGTGAAGCTGGCCAGCAAGCCCCTTGGCATCATCAAGTCCCCCTACATATTGCTGGTGGCCGCCTACCTGGTGGCCTGTGCCATGTCGCTGGCGGTGAGCTCAGCCACCGGCCTCGGCGTGCTGCTGATGGCGACCCTGTTCCCGCTGATGGTCAACATGGGGATCTCCCGTGGCGCCGCGGCCGCGGTGTGCGCCTCTCCGGCCGCCATCATACTGGCCCCCACCTCCGGGGACGTGGTGATGGCCGCCCAGGCCGCCAACATGGAGCTCATCGAGTTTGCCTTCAAGCTGACCCTGCCCATCTCCCTGACGGCCATAGCCGCCATGGCGGTGACCCACTTCTTCTGGCAGCGCTATCTGGACAGAAAGTCCGGCGAGCACAACGAGGCGGTCGCCCCGAGCGATCTCATCACAGACGCCCCCGGCTTCTACGCCATACTGCCGTTCACTCCCATCATCGGCGTGCTGCTGTTTGACGGCAAGCTGGGCCCCAAGCTCGACATCGTCACCATCATCGTCATCTGTCTGGTGCTGGCCGCCCTGCTGGAGCTGGTGCGCAAGCGCAACGGCCGCGAGCTGCTGGACGGTCTGCAGGTGTGCTGGCGCAGCATGGCCGACGCCTTCGCCGGCGTGGTCATGCTCTTGGTGGGGGCCGGGGTCTTCGCCCAGGGGCTGATGGGGCTCGGCTTCATCGCAAACCTCTTGGATCTGGCCCAGAGCTTTGGCACAGGCGGCGTCATCATCATGCTGGTGCTGGTGGTCATCACCACCCTGGCCGCCTTCACCACAGGCTCGGGCAACGCCCCCTTCTACGCCTTCGTGGAGCTGATCCCGCACCTGGCCACCAGCCTGGGCGTCAATCCCGCCTACCTGGTCATCCCCATGCTGCAGGCTTCCAACCTGGGTCGCACCATCTCGCCGGTCTCCGGGGTGGTGGTCGCCTGTGCGGGCATGGGCAATCTATCCCCGTTCGAGGTGGTCAAACGCACCTCCATGCCGGTCGCCGTCGGCCTCTTGGTGGTGATCCTCGCCACCCAGATCCTGGTGCCTGCCTGAGTACCGTCTGACGCTTTTCCAGCCCGGCGTCTGCCGGGCTGGCATCCCCCCCACCCCTTGCAGTAGACTCGGTGCTCTTTTTCCCTAAGGAGGACCGAGCCTTGAGTATTACGGTTCAACTTGCCCACTTCAGTGACTGCCACTCCCATTTCGATGGCGCGCCCATGCGCTTCTCCCCAGAGGGTGAGTCCGAGTGGCGCACCCAATGTGGCGGCTACGGCCGCATCCTGACCCGGCTGACCGCCCTGCGCCAGCAGGCCGCCGCCGCGGGCCAGACCTGCCTGCTGCTGCACGGGGGTGACACCTTCCAGGGGTCGCTCTATTTCAACCGCTTCAAGGGGCGGGCCAACGCCGACCTGCTCGGCCTGCTGCGACCGGATGCCATGGTGATCGGCAACCATGAGTTCGATCTCGGCAACGGCCCGCTGGTGGAGTTTCTGCGCCAGCTCGACTATCCGGTGCTGGCCGCCAACCTCGACAGCAGCCAGGAGCCGGCCGATGCCCCGCTGCGGCTGCACGGCTTGCCACAGCTGTATGATGCCAGCCGCCCCTGGCACAGGCGCGTCATCGACGGCGTCCCCTTCGCCCTGCTCGGCATCACCTTGCCGCAGATGGCCGCCATCGCGAGCCCGGATCCCCATACCCGCTTCCACGGCATCGAAGAGACCCTCAGCGCCGCCCTCGGCGAGATCAAGGCCGAAGGAATAGAGCACATCATATTGCTCAGCCACCTTGGGCTGGAGCAGGACAAGCGGCTGGCGGCCCGCTTCCCCGAACTCAGCCTGATTGTCGGCGGCCACACCCACAGCCAGCTGGGGGATCTGGCCCCGCTCGGACTGATGAGCGAGGGGAGCTACCCCTTGATGATCGAGGGGGTCGCCATACTGCATGCGGCCCACAGCGCGCTCTGCCTCGGGGTGTGCGAGCTGGAATTTGATGCGCGCGGGCGCGTTTGCCAAAGCCGCGGCCAGCTGGAGTGGCTGCCCTGGCAGCCATGGCCCTTTGCCTCGCCCCCGCCGGCAGGCCTCCATTTCTGCGAGCCAGCCCCCGAGATCGAGCAGCATCTGGCCAGGCGCTACCGGCCCGAGCTCGAGACCATGACCCGGCGCATCGTGACCCACCTCGCCGGGCCACTGCACCATCAGCGCCTGCCCGATGCCGCCCTGCCCGCCGGCAGTCAGGTCGCCCCCCTGGTGGCGAGCGCCATGCTGGCCGGCGCCCGCGAGCAGGTGGGTCAGGTGGATTTCGCCCTGCACAACGCAGGGGGGGTGCGCTGCTCCCTCGAACCCGGCCCCTTAAGCGAGGCGGACATCGCCGGGCGTCTGCTGCCCTTTGCCATCCCGCTCACCCTCTACCGGGTGCACGGCCATGAGCTGGCAGAAGCGCTGGAGGGGGCCATCGATAACGCCACCAACAACGGCGTGGTCGGCAATGGTAGCGGCAGTTTCCCTTACACCGCCGGGATGCGCTTCAGTTATCAGGCAGACAGGCCCAAGGGGAGCCGGATCACCCGCCTCGAATGGGAGGCGAGTCCGGGTCAGTGGCAGAGCGTCGAGATGGATGCCATCTATCGGGGGGTCTCCAGCGCCTACACCGCCTCCGGCAAGGAGGGCTACACTGCCCTGGCCCGCACCCTGACCCAGCACAATCAGGAGCTCGGCATCACCCTGGCCGACGCCTTTATCCGCTGGGCCCGCCATCTGCCCGAGCTGGCCCCCCTGCCGGCACTGGTGGAATACCAGAGCGCCAGTCCCATGGCCTGAGGCCCCTCGCCGGGCCCTCCCCTGTCAAGGCGCCGCTTTTCTTCGTGAGAGCGGCGCTTGTTACATTTTTCAAGCACAGTCCCCAGCCCCATTGCAGCAGACTGCCGGCCTCGGCAACACCAGCCAACAGCGGGCCCCGCTAATCATTTAGCCCACTGCGGGCACTGAAAACGCTACTTTTATACATTATTTCAAACACATCACCCCAGCCCATTGCATCGGACTGCCGGCCTCGGCAAGATAGGCCCGCTTTTACGTCTTTCCCGCAGGAACAGGTCATCCATGAATCACGCCATCCGTTTTACCCCTCAGCGCTACAACCCCGGGCTCAAGCCGCTGGTTGTCCTGCTCACCGCCCTGATGGCGCTGCTGTTTTGCTTGCGCAACCCGCTGTTCCACGGCATGGCACCCGGCTTTGATGCCTCCCTGTTTGCTGTGATGGGCAAGATGTGGAGCGAGGGGGGCGTGCTCTATCGGGACATGATCGACATCAAGGGCCCCATGATCTTCGCCCTCGATGCCCTCGGCTACTCCCTGGGCGGTTTCTTCGGGATCTGGCTGCTGGAGTGGGTGCTCTGCTGGCTCGGTCTGCTCGCCAGCTGGCAGGCGTTCTCCCAGCTGGGGCTCTCCCTGCGGGCCCGTCTCGGCAGCATGCTGGCGATCCTTGCGCTCTACAGCACCCGCTACTACTACGGCAACATGACCGAGGACTGGACCTTCCACCTGGCCCTCATCGCCCAGTGGGCCTTCATCACCCTGCTGCTGGACAAGCAGTTTCGCTGGGGCCCGGCCCTGGTGGCGGCCCTCACCTTCGCCATCGTGGCCTGGATGCGCACCAACAACGGCGCCTTCTGGGGAGCCTGGTATCTGGTGCTGTTCTGCCACTGGTGTCTGCGTGAGCAGTGGCGCTGCGCCTTCGGCCTGCTCTGCTCCAGCCTGCTGGGGCTGGCCCTGGTCGGCGGCCCGCTGTTTGCCTACTTCCAGCACCACGGGTTGCTGGACGAATTCAAATACTACGCCTTCGGCATCTTCTTCGAGGGGAGCTATGGCAACGGCTTCTCGCCGGAAGTGGGGGCCGTCGGCTTGCTGCGCACCGGCCTCATCATGCTGCTGCCTGCCTTCATGGTGCTGATGCTGGGACGCCGCCAGGAGTGGTATCTGCCCGCCCTCTGCGCCACCCTGTTCGGCGTGCTCTTCACCCTGATCGCCAACTCCGTCTCAGGCCACGTGTTCGATCACTACGACGTGCTCTACCTGCAGCTTGGCCTGCTGCCACTCGCCTGCCTGCTGGATCGCAGCGAGCAGCAGTCCGATGCCCTGGGCCTGCTCTGCATCTCGCTAGTGGTACTGACCGCGAGCTGGCTGCTGGCCCAGCAGCTCGGTTACGGCTGGAGCACCAAGGAGTGGTCGCTGCCGCGGGTGCGCGAAGTGCTCGGCAACAGCCTGCTGTGGGCCCTGCCGGTGCTCATCCTGGTGCCGCTCTGGCGCGCCTGGGATGTGCGCAGCGCCACCCCTTGGCTTGCGTCGCTCGCCATGCTGGCACTGCTGGTCAACAACGCCTGGGAGGGCAACCTCAAGGGCAAGCCGTTCAATCCGCCGGCCCAGGTGCGAGTCGACAGGATCAAGGCCGAGACAGGGCCGACCGACAAGATCTGGGTCGACGGCATACAGCCGCAATACTATCTGTGGACAGATCGCCAGCCCGCCTCCGCCTATCTGTTCTTCGCCAACGTCAATCCGCCCTATGACGTGCGCGAACGGGTGCTGGCCGACATCCGGCGGCAGGATCCCAAGTTCATCATCGCCAAGCCGGAGCGGGTGGCAGAGCAGCTGAAAACGCCGAGCTCTCCCTCCAGCCTCGCCTTCTATCAATATCTGACGGACCGCTACCAAGAGGTGGATCCGGGTCTCTATCGCCGGCGTTGAGACAGATTGACGAAGGTCGGGGCCGTCGCTGGCAACAGCGACGGCCCCTTTCATTGGCGTGCAGACCTGTGTTCAAGGGGGCCCATCATGATTACAATGGCGCTCTTTTTTAGTGTGAAGGGGGAGACATCATGGCGGAACTGACCTATCTGGGGGGCTATCCTGATCCCCTCAAGAACCAGGTACAGCAGTTGATCGCAGCGGGAAAACTCGGCGAGATGCTGGCCAAACGCTACCCCGAGACCCACCTCGTCCAGAGTGACAAGGCGCTGCTTGCCTATACCATGGAGCTGAAAAACCGCTACCTGAAAAGCTCGGCACCGCTCTCCAAGGTGATCTTCGACGGCAAGATCAATGTGATCAAGGATGCCCTCGGCCTGCACACCTATGTCAGCCGGGTACAGGGCAACAAGCTCAAGGCCAAGAACGAGATCCGCATCGCCGCCCTGTTCAAGGAGGCCCATCCCGCCTTCCTGAAGATGATAGTGGTCCACGAGCTGGCCCACTTGCGGGAGAAGGATCACAACAAGGCCTTCTATCAGCTCTGTCAGCACATGGAACCGGACTATCATCAACTGGAGTTCGATCTCAGGCTCTGGCTCACCTGGCGTGACATCGAACGCACCTCGGGCTGAGGCCATCTGTTGCAAGGAGGCAAGATGATCCCAGGGCACACTCGTTCAGGGCGCAGCCCTCGGCATGCCGCGCCAGGCCGGATGCTGGCCCTCTGGCTCGCCATGCTGCTGCCCTGCTCCCTGCTGGCAACCGAGCGCTGGCAGAGCAACGACTATCTGATCCAGAGCTTCATGGAAGTCGCCATGAAGCGGGAATATGGCCATGATGCCCAGGTACGCTTCTCCCGCTGGCAAGGCCCCATCCGCCTCAAGCTCATCAACGAGTTTGGCGACAAGGCGCTGCAGGCCGAGGTGGTCAAGGTGCAGAGCCAGCATCTGGCCAGGATCACCGGCCACCCCATACTGCTCGTCAGCGACAACCCCAATCTCACCCTCATCATGACCAGGCACCAGCAGATGGCCAGCTGGGTCCGCCGCACCATGCGCCAGGATGACTCTGTCGGCATTGCCCTCAAGGAGGGGATCTGCCTGGCCAATTTCGCGACCAACGGCCGCTATGAGATCACCCGTGCCACCATCATCATCCCGGTGGACTACAGCCGGGCCAAGGGCCGTTTTCTGGATTGCGTAGTGGAGGAGCTCACCCAGGTGATGGGGCTGCCCAACGACTCGGACAAGGTGTTTCCCTCCATCTTCAATGACAACAGCATCGACAGCTTCCCCACAGGTCTCGACTATGTGCTGCTCAAGCTCGCCTATCATCCCGCCCTCCAGGCAGGGATGACGGCCGACGAGGTGCACACTGCCCTGCCCATTGCCCTCAAGGCGCTTCGCGCCAATGGCGACATCGCAGAGGCCAACCAGCGGGTACAGAGCGGCAGCCTCAAACGCTGGGCCGGGCTCTGAATCTCCTGATCTGGCTAAGTGCCCGGTCGCCTGCCCACAAACACGAAACGCAGCCTTGAGCTGCGTTTCGTTCAAATCGGGGTGAACGCCAGCCCGATCAGGACAGGCAAATCGACAACCACCCCCTGATCAGGCCTCGGCGCCTTCTGCCTCCGGCATCCAGCTCTCGGCGTTCTCCCACACTTCCTGCACCATGGCTTCGGCCAGTTCCCTGTCCTCCTTGCTGGCGCGGCTGACCGTCAAGGCCATGGCACTGCCCGGGGCGACCCGCACATGCAGATCAGGGAATCGCTCGCCCAGTTGCTTGAGCAACTCCTGGCGCAGCGCCTCCATGGTCGCAGTGGGGATCTGATGTTTTCTGTCGATGATGATTTCCAGGCGCATAGGATACGTCTCCATGATGGTTAACTGTATTTTTATACAGTAAAGACCAAAAGTAAAGACTCAACTTCTCGTTCCCCTTCCATCGCTCAACAATCCATCGCTCTCCCCTGTCATGACCTCATCCGCATTCCCCCTGCTTCCCCTTTCTCAGCGCGTTCCATCCTGCCTGACCATCTCGGGAGAAAAAAATGGTTGATATTGATTCTCATCCGTCGCATCATGATTTCATGTTATAACATAACAAAAAGAGACAATCATGCGCCCCGGCATTCACCCTCAATACCGCAAGGTCCTGTTTCAAGATCTGGCCAGCAACACCTGCTTCCTGATCGGATCCACCTTGCAGACCGATCGCACCAAGCAGTGGGAAGATGGCAACACCTATCCCTATGTGACGCTGGATGTCTCCAGTGCCTCCCACCCCTTCTATACCGGCAAGCAGAAGCAGGTCGGCAAGGAAGGACAAGTCGCCCGCTTCGGCCAGCGATTCGGCCAATTCTTCAACAAAGGAAAAGAGAAGTCATGAAGGTACTCGCCTCCCTGAAATCAGCCAAGTCACGTCACCCGGACTGCCAGGTCGTGCGTCGGCGCGGCAAGCTGTTCGTGATCTGCAAGAGCAATCCCAGATTCAAGGCTCGCCAGGGCTAAACACCCAGACACAATGTCCATCCTCACTGGCCCTCTTTCCGAGGGCCAGATCGTTTCTGGCTCATCGCAAACACCGCCTGCTCGTCTTCGAGCCCCGAACGCTCCCCAGCAAGTTCCAGTCAACCCCCTCCAGCACCCACAAAAGAAACATCGTTTCATTTTATATAGATATAGATCCCATTTTCGTATCTCATCATGGCGCCACCGTTGTAAATGAAACACCAAATGAACTATATTTGAACCGTCGTTTTGAAAATACAAGGTACCCGGTAAGATGAAGCCTGGCCAGCACGTCCTCACAGATGCGCGTGCTGACCTCCACGCGGCCGTGCTCCGCCACCAAATTCGACACCAACGAGTCCAATCCAGATTGAAAGCCACATGCGCTATCTGGCAATGGGACCACTGTCAGTAGCTTTTTTCATAGGATTGATCGAACGTTATGACGCTGAAATTCACGTGTGCAGCCATCGCCGTCTGCTCGGCGCTCACCAGCATGAATGCAAATGCATGGAGCCTCAATTATCGACACGAGTTCCTGGAAAAACAGGATCAACAAAGCGATCGTCTGGTGGTTTCCCACCGCTTCGATAATGGTTGGGGGTTTGGTGTCGAATCCAAATTTACCAACGGAGGTGAGGGTGAAGGTGCTTTCGATGAACTTCACACCACGGGCACTGAATATGACCTGAGCTATCTTGCCAAGCCCAATGACAAATGGTGGTGGGAAGCAGGCTTTAATACCGAGATCACCAATGACGTGCAAGATCTGCGTGTTCATTTCAAACCGACTTACTGGTTCAATCCCAATTTTTATACTGCCGCACGTTTCCGGGTGGGTCAGCGTAACTACGATGATTCGCTCAACAAGGAAAACGGCCATTATTTCCAGTTGAACTATTACCTTGGTTATAACGCAGAGAATTGGTCTGTTGCCTATGACTTCGAATATAAGAAGCTCGATTATCCTGACTTCAATGGCGAAGAGTATTCATATCTGAACAACGTCACCATCCGCGTCCCCATCAACAAGAACTGGCGACCCTTCACCGAGATCGGCTACGTATCATACAACGATCCGGCCGATGACAACCCCTACCCCAATGACTGGCAGTGGCGCTGGCGCGTCGGGATTGAGTACATCTTCTAGACCTGAGTAGGCTATCCCAGGGCAGGGGCCCCAGGCTCACCTCTGCGACATCGAGAGCCATTGGGGTCAGTGAATAACGACAGCACCCTTGAAAGTCAATGCCAACCAGGTCCTATGACAGGATAAATAAAGAGCCGTGAGAGATGAAGTAAAAAGGGAATCCAATGACCCCTGCCATTCATTACGAATGACCATTCATCGCTGAATATGGGCCTTGTGTCACGCAATACAGACTTATCTGAAATTGACATTTCGCTATCACTGAATGAGCAAACATTATGGTTATGCTCCAGTTCAGGAAACATTAACCAGTTGACTGTCGATATATTGTCGCTCAGGTCACAGTTTGCATCATTGCGTTGAATGAGAGATGAAATCAGATGTCCAACGGCCCAATGACTTTCATCAATTGCCGTTAAAACACGCTGCCATCTGTTTTTATATTCATTAAGGTGGCAAGCCCCTTTAATAACATAAAAAGGGGCTCGTATGATTACTCAATATTAATAATCCCTATGGGTCTCAATAGCTTCAAGGAGAGTAGTATGAAGCTTGGAAATTGGGTGCTTGAGCCAAACGCGGCACTCACCCGTTTTAGCGTATCCGCGCCCCGCGAGGAGCGATTCGCCGAGTTTTTTGCCGGTGAAGCCATGGACATGACCATGGATTACCGCTTCCAGAATGGTGCCGGGCCGCAAGAAGATGCCTTCTGCCGGCGTATTTTCCGCCAGCAGATGGCCGAGCGCACCGTCGAACCGGATGACGCCCTGCCGCGCACACAGGTGAGTTTCACCGGCGAGAGCGATACCGTCTCTTTTTCCTCCTTCCTGCGTGTGCCATTCCATGTGCAGCGCTGGCTGGAGGTAGAGTTGCATGCCGACGAGGCGGGCAACTATCCCTTCCAGCTGTCGACTTGTGGGGGAGCTCGCCTGTGGTGCGACGGGGTGGCCATCGCCCGGTTCACCCCCTTCACCCGCAACAAGCTGCAGAGCTGCGAGCTGATGCTGCCCTTGCAGGCGGGCAAGAACACCCTGCTGATTCATCTGGAAGAGCTGTTCGAGCGGGATACTCTGTTTGCGCTGCGGCTCATCTACCGTGGTCACGCGCCTCTTGGGGTCTCGCTGCCCCATGTCGATGCCGACGTGCTCGATGAGCTGTGCCAGTTTGCTGGCGCCATGCGCCCCGAACTCAGCGCCTGGCACAACCAGGCCCGCATCCGGCTCGGCGTGGCCGCACCGACTCACCCCGTGCGCCTGCAAGGCGAGATCCACGGCATGGGCAATGACAACTTCAAGGCGCGTCAGTTGGATTTCGGCACCCTCACGCCGGGCAGCCAGCTGCTGACCCTGGCGCTCCCTGCCGATATCGGTCCGGCGCACTACCAGATTGTGCTGAGCATGCACTGCGCCGGCGTCACCATCAGCCGCAGCATTGGTGTCAACGTCATGCAACCCCTCGGCCAGGCCGAGCAATCAACCAGCCTGAGCGATCGCAAGCAGCAGGCGCTGCGCCACACCGCCCGTCATGGCATGGATCGCACCGCCCGCCTGCTGGCCATGCTGCACTGCGGCGAGCTCACGGCCGAGGCCGATCAACTGCTGCTCGATACCCTGGCGCGGATCAGCGCCCGCGAGGATTGCTCCGATTTTTCCCTGGTCCCTCTGCTCTGGATCTGGCAGCGCCATCAGGGCGAGCACTTCCCCCCCGCCATGTGGCGCCGGGTGCGCAGCGCCATCCTCGGTTACCGCTACTGGATGGATGAGCCGGGCAACGACGTGATGTGGTTCTGGAGCGAGAACCATACCCTCTGCTTCCACACCGCCCAATACCTGGCCGGCCAGCTGTTCCCCCACGAGCGCTTCCTGGCCTCGGGACGCAGCGGCCAGCAGCAACGCGCCATCGCGGCAGAGCGTCTGGCGCAGTGGTTCGATGCCATCGATCGCCACGGCTTCGTCGAATGGAACTCGGCGCCCTACTACCCGGTCGACTACATCGGCCTGTTCGCCCTCTATCAGCTGGCGGGAGATGCCTGGGTGCGCGAGCGCGCCAAGGCGCTCATCGATCGGCTGATGCTGCTCAGCTCCCTGCATTATCAGGCCGGGATCGCCGCCGGCACCATGGGGCGGGTCTACGAGAAAGAGCTGCTGGCCGGCGTGCTCACCGAGCTGTCGGCCTACGGCAACGTCGCCTGGGGCGGCGGCTGGTATAACCGCAAGTGCGCCTCCCTGCCGCTGTTCTGTGCCAGCGACTATCAGCCCCCCCTCGAGGCCGACCTCTACGCGACCCTGCAACAGGGCACGCTGGCGGCCAGCTATCAGGCGGGAGGCGGCAAGATAGTCGTCTGGAAGGAGCCGGGGGTCAGCCTCTCCAGCTGCGTCGACCACCACAGCGGTCAGCGCGGCCATCAGCAGCATCTGGTGGATGTGCAGTTCGCCTCCGGTCATGACGCCAAGTTCTGGGTCAACCACCCCGGCGAAGCCGAACCCGGCGGCGAGCAGCGCCCCTCCTACTGGTCCGGCAACGGCGTGCTGCCGCGGGTGATGCAGGTGGAAAACCGCACCCTGCAGCTCTATCGGCTGGCCGAGGATGCCCCCTTCCCCTGGACCCACCTTTATCTGCCGGCAGAGGCCTTCGATCGGGTGATCACCACGGCCCACGGCTGCCTGATCCGGGCCGGGAATGCCTTCGCCGCCATCGGCTGCTCGGCCCCCCTGTGCGCGGTAACGACCGGGATGACCGCCGGCAACGAATATCGCGCCAAGGCGCACCGGGTGGCCTGGTATATCGAGGTCGGCCATGGCGACGACGCCGCCTTCGCGGCCTTCTGCCAACGCATGGCCAAGCTCGAAGTCCGCCTCGAGGGCGAGGCAGCCATCGCCTGCACTCCGGAGTCTGAGCTCATGCGCCTGAACTGGCAGGGCAACTGCCTGATCGAAGGGGTCTCCCACTCCTTCCCCGCCGAGGCGGGATGCGATCCCGTCATCACCTATCGTGGAGAGGCACAATGAACCAGCAAGCACTCATCCCCACCCTGGAGCGGGTGGTCCGCGGCTTCTGCCAGCTCAAAGGCATGGGCGAGCTGACCGCCAGCCAGGGCCAGGCCATCCAGTTCGAACAGTGGGAGTGGGAGGTCGGGGTCGGGCTCTACGGGTTCTGGCGCTATGCCCGGCACAAGGAGGATGCCGAACTGCAAGCCTCGTTGCTGGCCTGGTATGAGGGGCAGATAGCCAGAGGGCTGCCCGCCATGCAGATCAACACCACGGCTCCCATGATCACCCTGGCGCTGCTGGCAGGCCACAGCGGCCGCGCCGATCTGCGCGAGACGGTCAACGCCTGGGCCGACGATCTGATGGCCAACCTGCCCAGGACCGAGGAGGGCGGCTTCCAGCACGTGGTGAAGGAGCAGCCCAATACCGGCCAGCTCTGGGACGACACCCTCTTCATGACCTGCCTCTTCCTCGGCACCGCCGGGATAGTGCTGGCGCGCCAGGATCTGATCGACGAGGCCGTCTACCAGTTCCTGCTGCACACCCGCTACCTGAGCGAGCCCAGGAGCGGCCTCTGGTACCACGGCTGGACCTTCCTCGACCGGCACCATTACGCCGAGGCCTTCTGGGCCAGAGGCAACGCCTGGATCACGGTAGCCATCCCCGAATTCATCGATCTGATGGGGGATCACCTGGATGCCGGGGTGCGGCGCTACTTCACCCAGGTGGTGGCGCGCCAGGTGCGCTCCCTGTGCGAGCTGCAGGCCGACAACGGCATGTGGCACACGGTGCTCGACGATCCCTATTCCCCCCAGGAGTCCTCGGCCACGGCGGGGATCGCCTACGGCATGTTGCGCTGTGTCCGTCTGGGCCTGCTGGATGAGGCCACGATTGAACCTGCCCTGCGGGCGGCCCGTGCCGTCTGGCAGCGCATCGACGGGGACGGCATCGTCCTCGAGGCCTCCAAAGGCACCATGGTCGGTCATGACCATCAGTACTACTGCGACATTGCCATGGCGCCCGTGCCCTATGCCCAGGCGCTGACGATGTTGCTGCTGCTCGAGCTGGAGCAGGGCCAGTGGCTGGCCTGAACACTTTATTGCTGTAACCATTCGGAGAAAACTTAATGTCCAAACGGAACTTTATGGGGGCCTTCCAGACCTTTGGCGGTGCCATGGCTGTCCCCATTGCCTTTCTACCCTTTACCGGTCTGCTGCTCGCCATCACCGGGCTGCTCACCATGCCCGATATCATGGGGGACCTGGCGCACCCAGACTCCAACTTCTTCAAGGTGATGACCATCATCAAGTCGGGGGGCTGGACCATCTTCCGCAACTTCCCCCTGCTGTTCTGCATGGCGTTGCCGGTGGGTCTCGCCAGGACGGGTCAGGCCCGGGCGGCGCTGGTCGCCTTCTTTGCCTACATGGCCTACAACTACTTCACCAACAGCATGCTCACCTTCTGGGGGCCTGAGTTCGGGGTCAACTTCAATCAGGAAGTGGGCGGCTCCAGCGGCCTGGCGCTGGTGGGGGGCATCAAGACGCTGGATACCAGCATCGTCTTCTCCCTCATCATCGGCGGCGTGGTGACCTGGATCCACAACCGCTTCTTCGAGAAGAAGCTGCCGGATTACCTCACCATCTTCCAGGGCATGAGCCTGGTGTTCATCATCTCCTTCTTCGTCATGTTGCCCATGGCCTGGTTGACCTGCGAGTTCTGGCCCAAGGTTCAGGTGGGGATCAACGCCATGCAGGGCTTCTATGTGGAAGCCGATGCCTTCGGCATGTGGCTGCTCGCCTTCGTGGAGCGGATCCTGGTGCCCACCGGTCTGCACCGCTTCGTCTACTTCCCCTTCTTCTTCGGCCCGGCCGTGGTCGACGGCGGCCTCTATACCCACTGGATCGAGAACGTCTCCACCTATGCGGCGTCCACCGTGCCCCTGGTTGATCAGTTCCCGGCCGCCGGCTACTCCCTGTACGGCAACATCAGCGTGTTCTGCTCCCTGGGGGCCGGCCTCGCCATCTATGCCACCGCCAAGCAGAAGATGAAGCGCAAGATAGCCGCCCTGGTGATCCCGGCCATCATCACCGCCATGGCGGTCGGCATCACCGAACCCATCGAATTCACCTACCTGTTCGTGGCCCCTGTGCTGTATCTGGTCAATGCCATCATAGGCGCGACCCTGTGCGTGGCGCTCTATCTGTCCGGCGTGGTCGGTTTCATGGGGGGCGGTCTGAACGACATCATCCTGTTCAACTGGGTCTTCTACGCCAAGAACCATGCTCACCTCATCTGGATCCACCTCGCCTTGGGCCTCGGCTTCGCCGCCATCAACTTCTTCGTGTTCCGCTACATGATCCTGAAGTTCAACTTCCTCACCCCGGGTCGTGGCGATGAAGAGGAGGAAGACGACGTGCGTCTCTACTCCAAGCAGGACTATCGCGACAAGCAGTCTGGCAAGGCCGTGGCCGGTCAGGAGCCGGATCGCCTCAGAGCCGCCGCCATACTGCGTTGTGTCGGGGGATGTGACAACGTCGAGACCATAGGCAACTGCCAGACCCGACTGCGCCTGGTGGTGAAGGATCAGACCCAGGTACAGGATGACAAGGCCCTCAAACAGGCCGGTGCCCTGGGGGTCATGCGTTCGGGCAAGAACCTGCAGGTGGTGGTCGGTCTGTCGGCCCCCATGGTGCGCGAGTACTTCGAGCAGGAGTACAACAAGGGCCCGCAACCCGCCCCCGATGCCGTCGTCCCGGCCCCTGCCGCCTGATGAAGCACTGACAGTGCCGATGGCAAGCGCCCGCATCTGGCCTCCCGCAGGGGGCCAGTCGCGCCGCCGCTTGCCTCTTGAACTTGCGGGCCCCCTGGGCTCGCAAGCCGTTTCTGATGCCGGCCGCCAAACCGCTGTCAGAGACAGCCATGACCCACTGGAGCATGTCATGAACAGATTGAAGATTGGGGCCCGCGCCCATGATCTCGCGGATCAGTCGCCGGCGGCGCTGATCGCCCAGGCACATGAGCTCGGCCTCGACGGGCTGCAGCTCGCCGTGCACAAGAGCTGGCCCGAGGCCTATCAGGCCCGTGATATCCACGCCCTGACCACCCACATCCAGCAGTTGCAAGAGGCCGACCTCCCCCTCTTCCTGCTGGCGAGCTACTTCAACCCCGCCCACTCCGACGCCGACGTCCTGGCACGGGATCTGGCGCGGGTGCGCCTCAACATCGAGCTCGCCCGGCGCTGCCAGATCGGCGCCGTGGGCAGCGAGACCGGCTCCCTGAACGACGATGAGTGGACCCGGCACCCGGACAACCAGGGCGCCGCCGCCTTTCACAGGGTGGAGCAGACCCTGGCCCAGTTAAGGCCCGATCTGGCGCAGGCCGACTGCGACTTTCTGGTGGAAGCGGTGTGCGATCACATCATTCACGATGCCCGTAGCCTGACGCGGCTGAATGCCCGCCTGGGGGAGCACTTCCTGGTGACCCTGGATCTGGCCAATCTGCTGGATGCCGACAATGTCGCGGACTGGCGCGAGATCCTGGCGGATTTTCTCGACCAGCATGGCGAGCGCATCCGCTTGTTTCATTTCAAGAACTTCATCCTGGCGGGAGCGGACAAGGTATCGGTGGGGCTGGAGCAGGGGCTGATCGACTATGCCGAGGTGCTGCTCATGCTGGCGCAGCGCCAGCTGACCCATGTTCCCATCATCGTCGAGGAGCTGTCTGGCGACCCCTTGCGGGAGAGCGTGGCCTACCTGCGCCGCCTGAGTCGGTAAATCAGATGGGTGGAGGGGATGGGCCCAAGACGACAAACGGCGCCCGGGGCGCCGCCTGGTTCATCAACCAAAGGGAGGGTGCTGAGTGCTGATAAGGAGGGCACAGCTTGGCGCCAGATGGCCATCCCCATGGGTGGATGGCCTCCCTGGCACCCCGGGATCAGGCCCGCTCATTGCTCCACTTCAGCACCATGACGGCGCTGGCCAGCAGCAATGTGATGCCATTGGCCATGATGAGGGGGGTATCGCCGGACTTCAGGCCATAGGTCAGCCAGAGCAGCAGGCCGCTGATGAAGACCAGGTACATCTTGGTGGAGATCGCCTTGGTTTCCCGCGTCTTGAGGATGTCGAACACCTGCAGGGAAAAGGATCCCGTGGTCAGGAAGGCCGCACAGAGCCCGAGGGAGGCGGTATCGAAGGCAAACAGAACCGTGCTCAGGGCAGCCACCCCGGCCAGCATGATGATTCGATTGGATGAAGCACACTTGTTCATTGATAGACCTGTTATTGAATGAGATTGGCAACGAATGTCCTGTCGCCGCCACCCGGAGGGTGACAGCCACTCTTGGCCGCGCGCGTTTTCTGGTGCGGCAAAGGGATTTGTGGCCCGGTTTCACGGGCCCGGCACGGCCATGAGCCACACCGGGCAGGAAGTTTAATCTCAACAAATAAAAATACAAAACAGTGTTTTGATTTTTATTTTTCACTTGTTATCATTATTGACACTACAGACAACGCGACTGCCAACCTGCGGCGCTCATCGAGGTTAACCATGCAAATTCGTCAAAGCATTCACAGCGATCATGCCAGGCAGCTGGACACTCAGGGCCTGCGCCGTGAGTTTCTGGTGGAAGAGATCTTCAGCGCCGATCGGCTGACCATGACCTACAGCCACATCGACCGCATCGTGTTCGGCGGCATCATGCCAATTCAGGGCCCCCTCGCCTTCTCGGACGAGCTGGGCAAGACCTTCGGTGTCAGCTATTTCCTCGAGCGCCGCGAGCTGGGGCTTATCAATATCGGTGGACCGGGCGTGGTGGTGGTGGATGGCACTGCCTATGAAGTAGGCAAGGCCGAGGCGCTCTATGTGGGCCAGGGAGCCCGCGAGCTGAGCTTCGCCAGCGTCGACGCCGCGCAGCCTGCCAAATTTTACTACAACAGCGCCCCGGCCCATGTGAGCTTCCCGACCCGCAAGGTCACCCGGGCAGAAGCCTCACCGGCCACCCTGGGAGACGCGGCCACCAGCAACCGCCGCACCATCTACAAGTACCTGGTGCCGGACGTGCTGCCGACCTGCCAGCTGGTGATGGGCATGACCCAGCTGGAAGAGGGCAGCCTGTGGAACACCATGCCCTGCCACACCCACGAGCGCCGCATGGAGGTCTACTTCTACTTCAACATGCAAGAGGATGCCGCCGTGTTCCACATGATGGGCAAGCCGGACGAGACCCGTCATCTGCTGGTCCACAACGAGCAGGCGGTGATCTCCCCAAGCTGGTCCATCCACTCCGGCGTCGGCACCCAGGCCTACACCTTTATCTGGGGCATGGTCGGCGAAAACCAGGTGTTCGGCGACATGGATCATGTGGCCGTCAGGGATCTGCGCTGATCCCCGTTCTTTGCCGGGCAGTGTGCACTGCCCGTTTTCCCCCATCATGCCTGCCACGTCCGGTGGCAGCAGAGGAAACAAGATGATTCTCAATGCATTCGATTTGAAGGGTAAGGTTGCCATCGTGACCGGTTGTGACACCGGCCTCGGCCAGGGCATGGCGCTCGGTCTGGCCGAAGCCGGCTGTGATATCGTCGGCATCAACATCGTCGAGCCCACGGACACCATCGCCAAGGTGGAGGCGCTCGGGCGCCAGTTCCTGAGCCTCAAGGCCGATGTCAGCAAGGTGGATACCCTGCCCGCCCTGGTGGATCAGGCGGTCTCCCGCTTCGGCCGCGTCGACATCCTGGTCAACAACGCCGGCATCATCCGCCGCGACGACGCCATCACCTTCAGCGAGAAGGACTGGGACGACGTGATGAACATCAACATCAAGAGCGTCTTCTTCATGTCCCAGGCGGTGGCCAGGCAGTTCATGGCCCAGGGCCGGGGCGGCAAGATAGTCAACATCGCCTCCATGCTCTCCTATCAGGGCGGCATTCGTGTCCCCTCCTACACCGCCTCCAAGAGCGGCGTCATGGGGATCACCCGCCTGCTGGCCAACGAGTGGGCCAGCCAGGGCATCAACGTCAACGCCATCGCCCCCGGCTACATGGCCACCAACAACACCACGGCCCTGCGCGCCGATGAGGATCGCAACGCCGCCATCCTGGAGCGGATCCCGGCCGGACGCTGGGGGGTGCCGGATGACATGATGGGCCCCGTGGTCTTCCTGGCCTCCCCCGCCTCCGACTACATCAACGGCTACACCATTGCCGTCGACGGTGGCTGGCTGGCCCGCTAACCCTTAGCCCATACAAAAGGCGCCATCAGGCGCCTTTTTTCGTTCATCTCGTCTCGGAATCCATTCAATGTCGCTCGACCCCCTGGCCCAGCTGCTTGGCCTGCTCGCCTGTGCCATAGGCATCACCGCCTTCCGGCAATCCCAGGACAGTAAACTGCGGCTGCATCTGACCCTCAACGGCGTACTCCTCACAGCCCATTTCATGTTGCTCGGCGCCACGGCCGCCGCCATCAACTGCCTGCTCTGTGCGGTACGGACCTGGGTCTCCGGCTATTATCGCGGCCTGGGTGTGATGCTGTTTTTTCTGGGACTGACCTGGCTATTGGTGATGCCCAGAATCGCACATCCCATCCAGCTGTTGACGCTGCTCGGCACCACCTTGAGCACCTACGCCCTGTTTCGGCTAGAAGGCATGGCGCTGCGGCTGTGCATGTTGCGCAGCACAGTCTGCTGGCTTGTCCACAACATCTGGGCGGGATCATGGGGAGGCATCTTGCTGGAGGGCAGCTTTTTCATCGTCAACGGCCACCTCATCCTCGGCCTCTACAGGGCGCGGCGACAGGGGAGATGCGTGAGCACGCCACAGGGATAAGCCCTGGTGCTGCCCGGGCGAGCACGACAAGGGACAAAAAAGCCGGGGGCGGAACTGCTGTCAGACAGTCCCGCCCCCGGCTTGGTTCGAGCAAGCACGCGGCAGGCCGCCGCGGCTCATCCCCTGTTACCTGGTCCGGAATGGGTAATCGTGAAAACCGAGTTCGGCCGAGATGCGGGCGGCAGCCTCGTGCAGCAAGCCCACCAGCGCCTCCTTGTTCTCTTCACTGAAACGCACCAGGGGCAGCGACAGGGAGAGCCCGGCGATGATGCGCCCCATGCGGCTGTAGATGGGCACGGCGAAGCAGCGCAGGCCCGGCTCCATCTCTTCGTTGTCTTCCGCGTAACCCTGCTCGCGCACCAGGACCAATTGGGCCAGCAAGGCGTCGATGTCGGTCAGGGTGTGCTCGGTAAAGCGCTCAAAGCTCACATTGGCCAGCATGCCGCGCACCTCGTCTTCGGGCAACCAGGCCATCATCACCTTGCCAAGGGCGGTGCTGTAGAGCGGGCGACGGCGACCGATGCGGGAGTACATCCGCAGGTTGTACTCGGAGTCTACCTTGTGCAGATAGACGATGCTGTCCTCGTCGAGGGCCCCCAGGTGCAGGGTCTCCTTGGTCAGCTTGCCCAGACGATGCATCTGGGTATCCGCGATGGGGATCAGCTCCTGGTGCTCCAGGGCCTTGCCGCCGAGTTCGAACAGCTTCAGGCTCAGGGTGTACTTGTCGGACTCCCCCTCCTGATTGACATAACCCAGGGTCTTCATCGTCTGCAAGAAGCGATAGACGGTACTCTTCGACATCATGATCCGCTGGGACAACTCGGTGACGCCAATCTCTTTCTGCTCCCCCAGCGCCTGCAGGATGCCAAAGACCTTCAGGACGGATGAAACGGAATCTGGCGAGGTATCTACCACTGACATAGGGTTCTCCTTATAAGCTCCATCGTTTCAGTGTATTTGAAACGCAAGCCCAATCATAGCCATGGGTGTGTTTCAAAGGGGCAATGCCCAGACTCTGCGTCATTGCCGATGAGGTCACAGACCCGGCTGACCGACGCCACAACCCTTGCAACCGGCGGCACGGCTGCCATGCCATACCCTCCCCCCGACGTCAGGATCGCACCGTCAGCCCCATAGAGGGGCTACACGACATTTTTATGAAATGATGTTTTATTTTATTTGATGCGAATGACACATTAAATATAATGACGGCGTCATCAACACGGGAGGGCATATGCCGACCAAGATTGCCGTCATTGGCGAGTGCATGATCGAACTATCCGAGAGCAAGGCGGGCATAGTGCGTCATTTTGGAGGGGACACCCTCAACACCGCCGTCTACCTGGCCCGTACCAACCCCGAGCTGGCCGTCTTCTATGTCACTGCCCTTGGCACCGACACCATGAGCGACGCCATGCTGACCCAGTGGCAGCAGGAAGGGGTGCACACCGAGCTGGTACAGAGGCTGGAGCACAAACTGCCCGGCCTCTATCTCATCGAGACCGATGCCCGGGGCGAGCGCACCTTCCATTACTGGCGCAATGATGCCGCCGCCCGCTACTGGTTGCAGGGCGAACACGCCGGGTCTATCTGCCAGCAGTTGCAGCACGTTGACTGGCTCTATTTGAGCGGCATCAGCCTCGCCATCCTCCCCCCCGCCGATCGGGCCAGCCTGCTGCAGCATCTGGCCTTGTGCCGGACAGCCGGTGTGAAGATCGCCTTTGACAACAACTACCGCCCCCGGCTGTGGGAAAGCAAGGAGGCAGCGCAACAGGCCTACCGCGCCATACTGGCGCTGACCGACATCGCCTTCCTGACCCTGGACGACGAGTTTTCCCTGTGGGGCGACAGCCAGGAGGCCCAGACCCTGGCACGCACCCTGGGGCTCGGGGTCGGCGAGATCGTCATCAAGCGTGGCGCCGAACCCTGCCTCATAGTGCAAGGCGAGCGGCAGGACGAGGTGCCTGCCATGTCACTGGCGAGGGAGCGGGTGATCGACACCACGGCGGCGGGCGACTCCTTCAGCGCCGGCTACCTCGCCACGCGGCTCGCAGGGCGCGCGGCCAGCGAGGCGGCCCACCATGCCCACCTGCTGGCCGGCACCGTCATCCAGCATCGCGGGGCCATCATCCCCGGCTCGGCGATGCCAACAACCCCCCTTCCCACCTCTGAGGCAACCCATGTCAACCTTGCTTGAAACACTCTCGACCCTGAAGATCATCCCCGTCATCGCCATCCAGAACGCCGACGATGCCGTGGCCCTGGGCCAAGCCCTGATGGACAACGGCATGCCGAGCGCCGAGATCACCTTCCGCACCCCGGCGGCGGCCGAGGCCATCCGCCAGCTGCGTGCCGCTTTCCCCGAGATGATCATCGGGGCCGGCACCGTCCTCACCACGGCCCAGGTGGATCAGGCCATCGACGCCGGGGTGGACTTCATCGTCAGCCCCGGCCTCAACCCGCGCATCGTCCAGTATTGTCAGGCGCGCGGCGTGCTGATGATCCCGGGGGTCAATAACCCCAGCTTGGTCGAGCAGGCAATGGAGCTGGGCCTTCGCGCCCTCAAGTTCTTCCCGGCTGAGCCCTCCGGCGGTCTCCCCATGCTCAAGGCCATGAGCGCCGTCTACCCGGTTCGCTTCATGCCGACCGGGGGCGTCAGCCCCGCCAACGTGAAGGATTATCTGGCGCAAGGATCTGTGTTTGCCTGCGGCGGTACCTGGATGGTCCCGGCGGATCTCATCGAGAAACAGGAGTGGGACAAGATAGGCGCCCTGGTCCGTGAGGCCATGGCGGCGCTCTGAGCCCAGGCCCCCAAATAAACAAGCCCTCATCATGAGGGCTTTGTCATCTCTGGGTTCTTCTCACAACGGGGTGGCGCACTTGCGGTATTCGGTGGGGCTGACCCCGACCCGTTTCCTGAACACCCGCGAGAAGTAGAGCTGATCGTCATAGCCCACCTGCTGGCCTATGGTGGCCACCGACATGGGGGTGGTCTGCAGCAGCAGCTTGGCCCGCATGATCCGCTGATCCTCGCGCCAGCGCACTATGCTCACCCCCACCTGCTCGCGAAACAGGTGGGCGAGGCGCGAGGGGGACAAAAACACCTGCTCCGCCAGCGCCTCCACCGAGATCTCGGCGCAGAGCGACTCGCTCAGGATCTGGCACGCCTGGTGCACCCGGTGATCTATGGTGGGATAGGCACTGAGGGAGGAGGCCTCGTAGCAGCGAATGAGCAGCCGCTCCAAGAGGTTCATGGCGAGCTGTTCCGACATGGGCCTCAGCTGCTGGTGGGTCTCTTCGATGTCGAGGAAGAGGGCGTCGAATTCGGCGAGCAAGCCGGCGTCCGCCAGTTGCAATCGCCCCACCCGCTCCGTCACCTGGGGCCACTTGAGCCAGTCGGCCCAGTAGGCCCGCGGCCGGAAATAGACCCAGCGGTGATACCACTCCCGGGCATCCGGCGCCCGGCCGTAATAGTGCACCGCCGCGGGCGGAAACAGCAGCAGGTCCCCTGGCTCCACGGTGAAGGCCTGATCTCCCTGGAAGATCTGCCCCTTGCCCTTGATGGTCAGATTGACGATGAAGCCCTTCATCCCCTGGGGCCTGTCGATGATGAAGTCGAGGGCGCTCCCCTGCTCTATGGGGGTCATGCCCGAGACCAGGAAGACGTCGAAGGCGTAGCCCGGCAACAGGGGATTGAGTTGTTTCGGCTTCTCTTTTTGCATCGAGGACATGGCGGAAAACAGCGCTTGGGTAAAAAAATCGGCTTGGGCCATTGTAGAGATCCGGCGTTGGAACAACCTATTTTCGCAAGCGGCCTGATGTGAATTTATTGAACTGGCTCACAGCTTGCCTGAAGGAGGCACCAGGCCAGCGCGGCCGGCCTGGTGCCAGAGGGGACAACCGCTCAGATGCGCGCCTTGCGCACCTGCTTGTAGCGGTCGAACAGCACGGCGGCGAGCAGGATGAGGCCGCGCACCACGTACTGGGCGAACGGGGAGATGTTGAGCAGGTTCATGGCGTTCTCCATCAACCCCAAAATCAGCACACCGGCGATGATGTAGGAGATCTTGCCGATGCCCCCCTTCATGGAGACGCCCCCCAGCACGCAGGCGGAGATGACCACCAGCTCGAAGCCGATGGAGGTCATGGGCTGGCCCGAGGTCATGCGCGAGGCGAGTATGATCCCCGCGATGGAGGCAATCAGCCCAGTCATGGTGAAGATGATGATCTTGGTGCGCACCACGTTGACCCCGGCCAGGCGCGCCGCCTCCTCGTTGCCCCCCATGGCCAGGGTGTTGCGGCCGAAGGTGGTCTTGTTGAGCAGCAGGCCAAAGAGCACGAAGCAGAGCGCCGTCAGCCAGACCGGGGTCGGAATGCCGAGCAGGGCGGAGTTGCCGAGCTCGAAGAAGCCCTCCTCCACTATGCCGACCGCCTTGCCGTCGGAGATGATGTAGCCCACCCCGCGCGCCATCTGCATGGTGGCCAGGGTGGTGATGAGGGCGTTGATCTTGAATTTGGCCACGACGATGCCGTTGATGAGGCCAAACAGCACCCCCACCGACATGCCTGCCAGGATGCCGACCGTGATGCTCTCGGTAGCGTTGATGCCGACCGCGCAGGCGACGCCGGAGCAGGCCACCACTGAGCCCACCGACATGTCGAACTCGCCGGAGGCGAGGCAGAACAGCATGCCGCAGGCCACCATGCCCGACATGGAGACGGCAAGCCCGAGCCCGCGCATGTTGATCAGGCTGGCGAAGTTGGGCACCAGCGCGCAGGCCAGCAGGAACAGGATGGCGAAGATCACCAGCATGCCGTATTGATCCCAGACGCGGGCCAGTTGCAGGCGGGAGCCGCTGGCCGCCGAGACGGTCGCGGCCTGACCGGCTGAGGTAGTTGTTGTCATGGTATTTCTCCTGAAGTTTCCGGGTGCTATCGCGTTGTAGTCACGGGGGATTAACGGGCCGGCATGGCCAGATTGAGCGCCTTGACCTCGTCGGCCTCATGGTGGGATAGCTCCCCTGCTATCACCCCCTCCCGCATGACCATGATCCGATCCGCGATGCCCAGCACCTCCGGCAGCTCGCTCGAGACCACCACCACGGCGATGCCCACCTTGGCCAGATCGTAAATCACGTTGTAAATCTCGTTCTTTGCCCCGACGTCGATGCCGCGGGTCGGCTCGTCGAGCAGGATCACCTTCATGTCCTCGGAGAGCCAGCGCCCCAGAATGGCCTTCTGCTGGTTGCCGCCGGAGAGGTTCATGATGGCCTGATGGGGGGACGGGGTCTTGACCCGCATGTCGCGGATCCGCAGCCTCGCGTTCTCGTCCTCCCACTGCTGGTTGATCCAGAAGCCCCCCCACGCCTGGTGGCGGCGGGCGCTGATGTTGATGTTCTCCTGCACCGAGTGGATGGGAATGATGCCGAGCGCCTTGCGGTCTTCGGTGCAGAGCATGATGCCGCTGCGAATGGCGTCGATGGGATTGCGAATGACCACCGGCTTGCCGAACACGGCTATCTCGCCGCCTCGGGGCGTCTCGGCGCCGAAGATAAGCTTCATCAGCTCGCTGCGCCCGGCCCCCACCAGCCCGAAGATGCCGAGGATCTCCCCCCGTTTGACCTCGAACGAAATGGGCGCCTTGAGCCCAGGCCCCATCAGGTTCTCCACCTTGAGGCCCACCTCCCCGAGCGCTCTGGGGCTGTAGCCGTAGATGTCGGTCAGCTCCCGTCCCACCATGGTCTTGACCAGCAGATCCCGGTCCACCTCGGCCATGGAGGCGAAGGTGCGCACGAACTGGCCATCCTTGAACACCGTGATGGCGTCGCACAGGGCGAAGATCTCGTCCATCCGGTGGGAGACATAGAGAATGACCTTGCCCTCGTCCCGCAACTGGCGGATGACCCGAAACAGCTGCTCAATTTCGCGCGATGACAGGCTGCTGGTCGGCTCGTCGAAGGCGATGACGCTGGCATCCCGGGTCAGCGCCTTGGCGATCTCAACCATCTGCCACTGACCCAGGGACAGGTACTTGAGCGGCGTCTCGGGGGAGACATCCATGCCGAGGCGCGCCAGCTGCCTGGCCGCATCCTGATAGAGCTTCTCCCGATCGATGACGCCGCGCCGGGTGGGCAGTTGCCCGAGGTAGATGTTCTCCGCCACGCTCATCTCGGGCACCAGGTGCAGCTCTTGATAGATGATGGCGATCCCGCTCTCCAGGGCGTCGACCGTGTCTTGAAACACCTTCTCCTGGCCCGCCAGCTTCACCACCCCTGTGGTGGGAGCCTGAAAGCCGCTCAGGATCTTGAGCAGGGTGGATTTGCCCGCGCCGTTCTCCCCCATCAGGGCGTGCACCGAGCCCTGCTGGCAGCAGAAGGAGACGTTCTGCAGCGCCTTGACGCCGGGGAACTCCTTGCTGATGCCGCAAAACTCCAGATAAGGAACTTGATTCATGAGATGACTCCAGCCAGCCGGCACGGCGCAGGGCGCCATGCCGGCATGGGTATCAGGGATTGGCGATCACAGACCTTTCTTCTGCAGCTCGACCTTGAAGTTGTCGCGGGTGATGAGCACCACGTCGGTCACCTCGGTGAACTTGGCAGGCTCGGCGCCATTGACCACCCAGTCATGGAGCATCTGGATGCTCTTGTAGCCGTGCACGTCCGGGCTTGGCAGCAATGAGCCGAGGAAGCCGGTGGCGCTGGACTTGGAGAGCTCGTTCACCGCATCCACACCATTGATGCCGATGCCGATGACGTTGTCTGCCTTGAAGCCCTGCCCTTCGGTGGCGCGCACGCCGCCGAGCACAGTGTTGTCATTCATGCCGACGATGAGCCAGTTCTTCACCTCGGGGTGCTGCACCAGCATGGAGTTGGCGGCATCCAGGGCACCCGGAATGTCGTTGGCCTTGGTGGGAGAGCGGTAGATCTGGCCTTCGGGGAAACCGGCGGCCTTGAGCGCACCCAGGGAGCCGTCGACCCGGCGGCGGGCGGTGTCGAGCTCGTCGGCGGTGATGGCGAGCACGGCTGTGCTCTTCAGGTCCCACTGACGTTTTTCCATCTCCTTGTAGAGCTCCTGGCCCTGGCGTTCACCAATCTTGGTGGCGGCCATCATCACCAGGGGCACCTGCTCCATGGGCTGGCCCTTGGCGTTGACGAACTGGTCGTCCACCGTGATGACCTTGAGATCCATGCTGTTGGCCTTGGCCATGATGGCGGCCCCGAGCTTGGGGTCCGGGGTACAGATGACGAAACCCTTGGCGCCGTTGGCCGCCAGGCTGTCGATGGCATTGAGGGTCTTCTCCCCATCGGGCACGGCTATCTTGATCACCTCGAAACCGAGATCCTTGCCCGCCTTGTCGGCGAAGTTCCACTCGGTCTGGAACCAGGGCTCCTCCGGCTGCTTGACCAGGTAGCCCAGCTTCAGTGCCTCGGCCGAGAAAGCAGAATTTGCCATACCCATGGCGAACCCCATCGCGATCATGCCTTTAACGATTTTGTTCATGCGAATGTCTCCAACGGTTCTATCAATCCATGTATCCACGCAGTGCTGCTCCTTGAGTCAGTCAAGTCACAGCCATCTAAATCATGCTTAAACAGGACGTTATTGTTGTTACTAGATGAGCGAACCAAGTTGTAATCGTTTTCACATGGAAAAATGGAGAGCAGGATCACGCCATGAGATTGCAGCCATTTTGTCTATATCTTTAGCAAAATCGTTACATATTGAATTTTCGAGAGCCGTCACCCTCTCGCACTGACAGCGTTAAAATCCATATTTCCAGCAGCCAATGGCTAACCGCCCCTCCTGCCCATCTCCTATGGTTCCTCCCCAGTCACCCCTCATTGATGGTCAGGAGCACTTATGTCTGAGCACCCCAGGTCCGAGCACATCGTCATCGGACTCGATTTCGGCAGCGACTCGGTCAGGGCACTCGCCGTGCGCTGTCAGGACGGCGCCGAGCTGGCGACCCAGGTCGTCTATTACCCGCGCTGGCAGGCAGGCCACTACTGCCAACCGGTCACCAACCAGTTTCGCCACCACCCCCTCGACTATCTGGAGTCCATGGAGCAGGCGGTGGTGGCTGTGGTGAGCCAGCTCACCCCGGCCCAGCGCACCGCCGTGCGCGGCATCGGAGTGGACAGCACAGGCTCCACCCCCGCCCCCATCGACAGAGAGGGGCGCGTGCTGGCCCTGCGCCCGGAGTTTGCCGACAACCCCAACGCCATGTTCGTGCTGTGGAAGGATCACACCGCCATCGAGGAGGCGGAGGCCATCACCGCCCTGTGCCACGGCGGCCAGTTCCCCGACTACAGCCGCTACATCGGCGGCATCTACTCCTCCGAGTGGTTCTGGGCCAAGATACTGCACGTCTCCCGAGCCGATGCGGCGGTGCGCGCCGCCGCCTGCAACTGGGTCGAGCTGTGCGACTGGGTGCCCGCCATCCTGAGTGGCACCCAGGCCCCGGCCACCCTCAAGCGCGGACGCTGCGCCGCCGGCCACAAGTCCCTCTGGCACCCGAGCTGGGGCGGCCTGCCCCCCGCCGACTTCCTCAATGCCCTGGATCCCCTGTTGACCCAGGATCTCGACCACCCCCTCTTTACCGACAGCTGGACCGCCGATCTGCCGGTCGGCACCCTGACCCCGGAGTGGGCGGAGCGGCTGCACCTCTCCTGCGAGGTGGTGATCGCGGGCGGCGCCTTCGACTGCCACATGGGGGCGGTGGGGGCCGGGGCCGGCAACAATGCCCTGGTCAAGGTGATAGGCACCTCCACCTGCGACATCCTGATCGCCGACGAGGCCACCATAGGCGATCGCGCCATTGCCGGGATCTGCGGCCAGGTGGACGGCAGCGTGGTGCCGGGCATGGTGGGGCTGGAGGCGGGACAATCGGCGTTCGGCGACATCTATGCCTGGTATCAGCGCCAGCTCGGCTGGCCCCTGGAGAGCCTCGCCGCCCAGTATCCGGAGCTGCGCACCGCCATCGAGGCCCACAAGCGGGAGCTGCTGCCAAGCCTTGCCGCCGCCTGGGAGCAGCAGCGGGACCTCGCCCACCTGCCTGTGGTGCTCGACTGGTTCAACGGTCGCCGCACCCCTTACGCCAACCAGCGCCTGCAGGGCACCGTCACCGGGCTCAACCTCGGCACCGATGCCCCCGACTTGTTCGGCGCCCTGGTGGCCTCCACCGCCTTCGGGGCCCGCAGCATCATGGAGTGCATGACCAGTCAACAGGTGCCGGTGGAGCAGGTGATCGCCCTCGGTGGCATCGCCCGCAAGTCGGCCACCGTGATGCAAACCTGCAGCGACGTGATGAATCGCCCCATTCAGGTGGTGGCCTCGGATCAGTGCTGCGCCCTGGGGGCGGCCATCTTTGCCGCCGTGGCGGCCGGGATCCATCCTGATGTGGCCAAGGCCCAGCACCACATGGCGAGCGCAGTGGAGCGCACCCACCAGCCGGACCCTGAGCGGGTCGCCGAATACGAGCGCCTCTACCAGCGCTACCTCGCCTGGGGCGCCGCCGCCGAGCCGCTCTACAACCGGGGGGTACCGGCATGAACCTCAAGATGCTCAAGGAGCAGGTGCTCGTCGCCAACCTGGATCTGCCGCGCCACGCGCTGGTGACCTTCACCTGGGGCAACGTGAGCGGCATCGACAGAGAGCGCAATCTGGTGGTGATAAAGCCGAGCGGCGTCAGTTACGAGCGGATGCTGGCTGAGGATATGGTGGTGCTGGATCTCGCGGGCAACCAGGTGGAAGGCGCCTTGCGCCCCTCCTCCGACACCGCCACCCACCTGGTGCTCTATCGCGCCTATCCGGAGCTTGGCGGCGTGGTGCACACCCACTCCACCCATGCCACCGCCTGGGCCCAGGCGGGGCGCGCCATCCCGATCTTCGGCACCACCCAGGCCGACTACTTCCATGGCGAGATCCCCTGCTCGCGCCTGCTCACCCCGGGCGAGGTCGAGGAGGATTACGAGGGGCTGACCGGCCACCTCATCGTCGAGACCCTCAAGCAGACTCCCATCCTCACCATGCCGGGGGTGCTGGTGGCCAACCACGGCCCCTTCAGCTGGGGCAAGAGCGCCGAGGATGCGGTACACAACGCCGTGGTGCTGGAGGAGGTGGCGCGCATGGCCTGGCTCACCGGCCAGATCAACCCGGGGGCCCGCCCCCTGCCCGATTACCTGCTGGAGAAGCACTACCAGCGCAAGCACGGCAAACACGCCTATTACGGCCAGACAAAATCCTAAAAGAGGACAAACTCATGGAATTGATGAAACAGCTGGAAGTGTGGTTCCTGGTCGGCAGCCAGCACCTGTATGGCGCCACCACATTGAAGCAGGTGGCCGATCACGCCCACACCATCACCAGCCAGCTCAACGAGGGGGCAAACCTGCCCCTCAAGATAGTGCTCAAACCCACCGGTACCACCCTGGATGAAATCAGCGCGGTCGCCCGCGATGCCAACCACGACCAGCGCTGCGCCGGGCTCATGGTGTGGATGCACACCTTCTCCCCCGCCAAGATGTGGATCCCGGCCCTGAGCCAGTTGCAAAAACCCCTGCTGCAGTTCCACACCCAGTTCAACCGGGATCTCCCCTGGAGCGAGATCGACATGGACTTCATGAACCTGAACCAGACCGCCCATGGCGGGCGCGAGTTCGGCTTCATGGGGGCCCGCCTGCGCCTGCCCCGCACCGTGGTGGTGGGTCACTGGCAGGATGAAGAGGCCAGACAGAAGATCGGCAACTGGATGCGGGTCGCCGCCGCCATTCACGACAGCCGCCACCTGAAGATCGCCCGCTTTGGCGACAACATGCGCAACGTGGCGGTCACCGAGGGCGACAAGATTGAAGCCCAGATCCAGTTCGGTTATCAGGTGAACTACCACCCGGTCGGCGATCTGGTCAAGGTGATCGACGCCGTGCCCGCAAGCGACATCGAGGCGCTGCTGGCCGAATATGAGGCGACCTACACCCTGACCGAGGCGGTGCAGGCGGGCGGACCCCTTCGCGCCTCTTTGTATGAGGCGGCGCGCCAGGAGCTGGGGATGAAGAAGTTCCTCACCGACGGCGGTTTTGGCGCCTTCACCACCACCTTCGAGGATCTCCACGGCCTGCACCAGCTGCCGGGCCTCGCCTGTCAGCGCCTGATGCAGCAAGGCTTCGGCTTTGGCGCGGAAGGGGACTGGAAGACGGCCGCCCTCTTGCGCACCCTGAAAGTGATGGGCTCAGGCCTTGCGGGGGGCACCTCCTTCATGGAGGACTACACCTACCACCTGGAGGCGGGCAACAACCTGGTGCTGGGGGCCCACATGCTGGAGGTCTGCCCCTCCATCGCCGCAGCCAAACCCGTGCTGGATGCCCAGCACCTGGGGATAGGCAAGAAGGCCGACCCGGCCCGCCTGCTGTTTGCGGCCCCCGCCGGCAAGGCGGTCAACGCCAGCCTCATCGATCTGGGCAACCGCTTCCGGCTGGTGGTCAATCAGCTGGAGGTGGTGGACCTGCCAGAGGCCATGCCGAAACTCCCGGTGGCCAGCGCCCTGTGGAAACCCCTGCCGGACCTGCAGACCAGCGCCGAAGCCTGGATCCTGGCGGGGGCCGCCCACCACTCGGTGTTCACCCAATCGGTGGATATCGAGCAGCTGCGCACCTTCGCCGACATCCTGGGTATAGAGTTCGTGGTGATCGACGAGCACACCCGCATCCCCGAACTCAAGGAGCAGCTGCGCTGGAACGAGGTCTACTACAAGATCTGCCACTGATCCCTTCCTGGGCCAGCAGCCCCATGATCACAGCCCCGCCCGCGGGGCTGTTTCATTTCGCGTCCCCTCAGGGATGACCATCCCCCTCCAGCAGCCAGTGACAGACCCGCTGCACCCCGTGGCGCCGGCTGTCGGGGCGGGCGAGCAGGGCGTATTCGTGATCCGTCTCCAGCACGGGGGCAAAGGGGGCGACCAAGGCGCCGCTCTCCAGCTCCTCGGCCACTATGGTCGGGTCCCCGAGGGAGAGGCCGAACCCCTGCAGGGCGGCATTCATCGCCAGGTCCAGGGTATCGAACAGCTGCCCTCCCTGGGGCTGCCAGGGGGCGTCGAGGAAGGCGGCAAACCAGTTGCGCCAGTCCCGCCGATCGGCGCTGGCATGAATGAGGGGCAGCAGGGGCAGCTCGCTCAGGCCGCGCTCGAACAGGCGATGCTTGGCGGCAAACGCCGGGGCGCAGACCGGGGTCAGCCGCTCCCGAAACAGGGGCTGGCTGTGGGGATAGCGCCCCAGGCAGGGTTGATAGACGATGGCGAGATCGAAGGGCTCCCGGGAGAAGTCGATGCCGTGGCTGTGGCTGCCGCGCACCTCCACCGCCTCCCCCTCGAACGCCTGCAACCGCCGCAGCAACCAGCGGCTGGCGCAGGAGGGCACCTTGATGCTGATCGCCTGCTCGTGGGGCAGGGTCTGCAGGGCACTGAGCCCCTCCCCCATGCGGGCCAGCCCCTCGCGAACGAAGGGCAGCAGCCGCTCGGCGGCCGGGGTCAAGGTGAGGCAACGGGTGCCGCGCACGAACAGCAGGTGCCCCAGGCGCGCCTCCAGCTGGGCGATCTGCTTGCTCACCGCCCCCTGGCTCACGCACAGCTCGTCGGCGGCCAGGGTGAAACTCAGATGGCGGGCAGAACACTCGAAAACCTGCAGGCCATAGAGGGGCAACTGGCTGCGGGGTTGGGCGGACAACATACAAGCCTCCATGCTTGAGAAAAACTCATGCATAACATGCCGAATAATCCGTTGTCCGGCAACCCTTGCGGGGGCTAAAAAGGGACCTCTTTCACACACTCAGGTGACGGCGCCATGTCTTCCCCCCGCATTGTCAGCAAACTGCCCCAGGTGGGCACCACCATCTTCAGCGTGATCGGGGATCTGGCCGCCCGCCATCCCAGCATCAACCTCTCCCAGGGGGCGCCGAGCTTCCCCTGCGATCCCGAGCTCATCCGGGTGACCCACGAGGCCATGCTGGCGGGGGAGAACCAGTATGCCCCCATGACGGGGCTGCCCGCCCTGCGCGAGCAGCTGGCGGCCAAGATAGCGACCAGCTACGGCCACCACTATGACGCGGGCGAGGAGGTCACCATCACCGCCAGCGCCAGCGAGGCCCTGTTCTGCGCCATCACCGCCCTGGTTCACCCCGGCGACGAGGTGATCATGTTCGAGCCGGCGTTCGACAGCTACCGCCCCATGATCCAGCTGCAGGGGGCCACCCCTGTGGTGATCGCCCTCAAGGCGCCGGACTTTGCCATCCCCTGGGAGGAGGTGGCCGCCCGCATCACCCCGCGCACCCGCATGATAGTGCTCAACACCCCCCACAACCCCACAGGCACCGTCTGGCAGGCGGGGGATCAGGAGCGCCTCGCCCGCCTGGTGCGCGGCACCGACATTCTCATTCTCTCGGACGAGGTGTACGAGCACGTGGTGTTCGACGGCGCCCTGCACCAGAGCGTCATTCGCTATCCGGAGCTGGTGGAGCGCTCCGTCGCCGTCTTCTCCTTCGGCAAGACCTTCCACGTCACCGGCTGGCGGGTGGGTTACTGCGTGGCCCCCCGCCCCCTGATGGAGGAGATCCGCAAGGTGCACCAGTTCGCCATGTTCGCCGCCGACACCCCCATGCAGTACGGCTTCGCCCACCTGTTGCAGCAACCGGCCCACTATCAGGGGCTGGCGGCCTTCTACCAGCGCAAGCGCGACCTGCTGACCTCGGCCCTGGCGGATTCGCGCCTGACCCTGCTCCCCTCGGTGGGCAGCTTCTTCATGCTGGCGAGCTACGAGCGCATCAGCGACGAGCCGGACAGCCTCTTCGTGCAGCGGCTCATCCGCGATCACGGGGTCGCCACCATTCCGGTCTCCGCCTTCTATCACGACGGCACGGATCAGCGGGTCATCCGTCTCTCCTTCTCCAAGGATGACGACACCCTGCTGGCGGGCGCCGAGCGCCTGTGCGGCGTCTAGGAGGCACCATGGATTCAGTGCGCGTTGCCGTTATCCAGATGGTCTCCGGGGACAGTCTCGACCACAACCTGGCCCAGGCCGAGGCCCTGCTGCGCCAGGCGGCGGCCGAGGGGGCCGAGCTGGCCCTGCTGCCCGAATACTTCTACCTGATGCCCGTTGACGAGCGGGCGCGGGTGGCCCTGGCCGCCCCCGTGAGCAGTCACCCCCTGCTGGCCTGGGCCCGGAAGCTGGCCCGGGAGCTCGGAGTCTGGCTGCTGGCGGGCACATTGCCGCTCGTAAGCGACGAGCCCGGCAAGATGCACAACAGCAGCCTGCTCATCGACCCGCAAGGGGCGCTCGCGAGCCGCTACGACAAGCTGCACCTGTTTGGCTTTTGCACCGGGCAGGAGCAGTATGACGAGGCCGCGACCATGAGCCCGGGCCGGGAGGTGGTGAGCCATCCCCTCCCCTGGGGCATGCTGCGCTTCGGGATCTGCTACGACCTGCGCTTCCCGGAGCTGTTTCGCCTGGGGCCTGCCCCCGACTTCATCGCCCTGCCCGCCGCCTTCACCCACACCACGGGGCTCGCGCACTGGGAGCTGCTGCTGCGGGCCCGGGCGGTGGAGAACCTGGCCTTCGTGCTGGCCAGCGCCCAGGGTGGTGAGCACCCCGGCGGGCGGCGCACCTTCGGCCACAGCATGATCATCGATCCCTGGGGCCGGGTGCTGGCCCAGGTAGAGGAGGGTCAGGGACTGGCCATCGCCACCCTGGATCTGGCAGCCCAGCGCAGGGTGCGCAGCCAGCTGCCGGCCCTCGCCCATCGCAAGATAGCCGTCGGCCCTTGAGGCCGGCACCCTTTAGCACGCTAGGAATGACACCACACTTCAAGGGACTGACCATGAAACTCAACACACTGATGATGCTGGTGGCCCTGGCCACCACCGGCCAGGCCGCCGCCAAACCCCTGGTGATCGCCACCGACGCCACCTATCCCCCGTTCGAGATGGTCGACAGCAGCGGCAAGCTCGGCGGCTTCGAGGTCGATCTCGCCTACGCCCTGTGCGCGGCCATGAAGACCGAGTGCGAGGTGATCAACCAGCCCTGGGATGCCCTGCTGCCCGGTCTGCAGGTGCGCAAGTACGACGCCATCATGTCCTCCATGAACATCACCGACGAGCGGCGCCAGAAGGTCGCCTTCAGCCAGGTCTACTACATGATGCAGAACCGCTTCGTGGGGCGCAGCGACAAGGCGGGCGACTTTGCCGACACCCCTGAGCACTTCAAGGGCAAGGTGATCGCGGTGCAGGAGGGCACCCCCCAGGACAACTTCATCACCGCCCGCTACGGCGAGGTGGCCAAGATCAAGCGCTACGTCAACGCCCAGTCCCCCATGCTGGATCTGCAGTCCAGCCGCGCCGACTACACCTTCGGCAACATGGTGCAGTTGAAGGTGGGCTTCCTCGACAAGGAGATGGGCAAGCAGTTCGCCTTCGTCGGTCCCCAGTTCAACGGCACCCAGGACAAGATCCTGGGAGAAGGGGTGGCGGTGGCCCTGCGCAAGAACGATGACAAGCTCAAGGCCCGCTTCGATGCCGCCATCGAGAGCGTCAAGGCCGACGGCACCTTCGACACCCTGCTCAAGAAGTACCAGCTCGAAGATCTGCTCTGATCCCGACGACGGACCGCCATCACACCATGCCAGTCGACACCGACTGGCATTTTTTATCCCGGTGAGGCGGCGCGTCCGGGCACGCCGGCGTTTACCTCTTCAAGGTCGAGGCCAAGCGTGCCATGCTGCAGCTATCCATGGGCCATTAACGGGTCATCGCGCAACCGCCGTTGTCGCGCACCGACCAGGCAAGGAGGCTAGCCATGAACCCGTCCCCGCTGATCAGACGCTTCTCCCGCAATCCTCTGGGGCGGGATCTTGCCGTCGGCGATATCCACGGCTACTTTTCGCGGCTGGAACAGACCCTCAACCAGGCGGGATTCGACTCCGCTCGGGATCGCCTCTTCTCCGTGGGGGATCTGACGGATCGCGGCCCCGACTGCACAGCCGTGCTCGAGTGGCTGGCCAGGCCCTGGTTTCACCCTGTCTGCGGCAATCACGACGACTACGTCTGCCGCTACGAGAGCTGCGATCGGGAGAACTGGATCCAGAACGGCGGCGGCTGGTTTCAGCAGCTGACCCCGGACGAGCAGGAGGCGTTCGCCGCCCACTACCGCACCCTGCCCCTTGCCATCGAGGTGGCCACCCCGGCCGGCCCGGTCGGGCTGCTCCACGCCGATTGCCCCTTCCCCTCCTGGCAGGGGCTGCTGGACCAACTGGATGCGGGGGTGAGCGGCGGTAGGCTGCGCGCCATCAAGAACGTCTGCCTCTGGTCAAGGCGCCGCATCGAGCGGCTGGACGAGAGCGGTGTCGAGGATCTCGTCGCCCTGGTGGTGGGCCACACCCCGGTGGGCCGCCCGGCCCGTCTTGGCAATGTGTACTACATAGACACCGGCGGCTGGTACCCCGACGAAGGCGGCTACTTCACCCTGCTCGACCTCCACACCCTGATGCCGCTGCCCCCGGGTATGGCCCGATAAGCCCCCATCCAGCCGCAATCCTGCACAGCCCCCTGAGCCGACGCCCTGAGCGTTCAATAAACCGGCAGCCAGGGCGCCCGGGCTTCGCTCTGCCTGCGCTATGGTTTACCATGCTGGCAACTGCGGTGCATGGCACCGCCCACCCAGGCGCCATGGCGCCGCCATCGGACACCTCACCTCGAGCAACATGAGCAAAACAGCACAGCCCGGCAGCGAGCCCACCTTCTACTTCCACGATTACGAGACCTTCGGCATCAGCCCCGCCAGGGACAGGCCGTCGCAGTTTGCGGGCATTCGCACCGACGCCGATTTCAACCTCATCGGCGAGCCGCTGGTGATCTATTGCAAGCCGCCCGCGGACTACCTGCCGGAGCCGGAGGCCTGCCTCATCACCGGCATCACGCCGCAGAAGGCGATGAAGGATGGCCTGTGCGAGGCGGATTTCATTCGTCAGATCCACGAGCAGTTCGCCACCCCGAACACCTGCGTGCTGGGCTACAACAGCATCCGCTTCGATGATGAGGTGACCCGCTACACCCTGTATCGCAACTTCTATGACCCCTATGCCTACAGCTGGCAGAACGGCAACTCCCGCTGGGACATCCTCGACATGCTGCGGGCCTGCTACGCCCTGCGCCCTGAGGGGATAGAGTGGGCCCTCGACGACGAAGGCAAGCCGAGCTTCAAGCTGGAGAGGCTGACGGTGGCCAACGGGGTGGCCCACGCCAACGCCCACGATGCGCTCTCGGACGTGCTGGCCACCATAGAGATGGCCAGGCTGGTGAAAAAGGCCCAGCCCAAGCTGTTTGACTACCTGTTTGCCCTGCGCAACAAGAACAAGGTGAAGGCCCTCATCGACGTGGTGACCATGAAGCCCCTGGTCCACGTCTCCGGCATGTTCTCCCCCTGGCAGGGGTGCGCAAGCTGGGTGTCACCGCTCGCCTGGCACCCCAGCAACCAGAACGCGGTGATCATGGTGGATCTGACCCGTGACCCCACCCCCCTCATCGAGCTCACGAGCGAGGAGATCCGCGAACGCCTCTACACCAGGAAAGAGGAGCTGGGGGATCTGGCGGCCATTCCGGTGAAGCTGGTGCACATCAACAAGTGCCCGGTGCTGGCGCCGGCCGCCACCCTGACCCCGGAGCGGGCCGATCAGCTTGGCATCGACCGGGAGCAGTGCCGCAAGAGCCTGGATCTGCTGCGGGCCCACCCCGAGGTGCGGGAAAAACTGGTGGAGGTGTTCAATCAGGAGTTTGCCGGCAGCAACGACGGCGATCCCGATACCCAGCTCTACGCCGGTTTCTTCGGTCACGGCGACAAGTCCACCATGGATCTGGTGCGCGCCACCCCGGCGGAGCTGCTGGGTGAGCGGGAGTTTGCCTTCAGCGACCCGCGCCTGCCCCAGATGCTGTTCCGCTACCGCGCCCGCAACTGGCCCCACACCCTGAGCGAGGCGGAGCAGAAGCGCTGGCGCCTGCACTGCAGCGACTACTTCAGCCGCCGTCTGCCGGACTATGTGCCCCGTTTAGAAGCGCTGGCGGAGCAGAATCAGGGTAACGAACGGAACTTTGCGATCCTGAAGAGTCTCTATCGCTATCTGGAAGATCTATGAGATGTGAGGCGTTTCACACATAAAACCCTGTCGGCTCCCCGCGCTCGCGACATAATGAGCAGGGGAGCCAAGCTCCTGATAGTTTGATAATTACATGCGCTGCCGGCATGGATGCCGCGCCTCGACTGTTGGGGATCTCACGTTTTATGCGTTCAGCACTGCCTGCTCTCACCCTTGTCGCCTGTGCCTTGCTGCCCCAGAGCACCCTGGCCGGGGTACGTTTCGAAGTGCCGGACTATCTGCTGCGTCTGCCGGAGCAGACCTATCGGCTCATCGAGCGCAACTTCAATACCCTCTATCAGCAGACCGACTTCACCCCCCAGATCACCAACAGCTATTTCAACCACTCGGATCTCTATCGCTTCGCCGGCATTCCCCTGGCCATCACGCCCCAGAACGGCTTCCAGATGGAGATCTTCGGTCAGCTCTACAACAAGTCGTCCCAGATCTATGCCCAGATGAGCCAGGATCTCTCCCTCTACCGCACCCTGCGGGTGGACATGATGGGGGATCAGAGCGACGAGGTCGCCATCGGCATGGGTCTCGGCATTCCCCTCAGCGCCCGCCTGACCCTCAAGGCGCTCGCCTCCAGCAACGAGATCCCGGGCTATGGCTCCGCCAACTACGCCATCGGGATGGAGTGGCACTTCTAGGGGTCAACCCCACCCGATAAAAAGGCTCCCGAGGGAGCCTTTTTGCTGATTGCGGCATTCAGGAGTAGCGGATCACCCGCCCCTGGCCCCCCGCCAGTTCCAGCGTCTCCCCCAGGGGGGTGTCGTCCCAGAAGTCCCTGCCCCCCGCCGGCAGCGCCATCTTTGTGGCTTGCTCGTCCCAGTTGAACAGGCAGAGCAGCTCGCCGCCCCCGGGCAGGGCCACCCGAGCGCGGCCAAACCCCATGTCATCGAAGCGGGCCGCCGGGGTGCGCGCCGCGCACAGGGCCAGCAGCTTGCCAAGGTGCGCCCCCTGCCCCTCGTCCAGATCCTGCAGCCTGTCACCCGCCAGCACCATGCCACCGCTCGCCACCAGGGCGGCCAGGTGGAAGTCGTACTCGGCGCGGTTGGCGTGCTGGCCCGGGATATCCCGCAGGCAGACGCAGTCGGGATCCAGCGCCCAGAGCCTGTCGTTTTGCCAGGCGCGACAGAAGGCTTCCCGCGCTATCTGGCGAAAACGCCGGCCCTGGCGCTCCACGTCATCGCTCACCCGCATGCCGTGCACCAGGCCGAGGCTTGGCCAGATAGGGGCGTTGCAGCCGAGCAGGAAGGCGCCCTCCCCCGCCCCGCGCAGGATGGCGGCCATGCCGCGTCTATAGGCCTCGACCCGGGTGGCGGCGGGGTCGTGGAAGCGGCCGCCGTGGATGGCGCCCCAGAAGTTCGCATCCAGCTTGAAGTAGTGGATGCCCCACTGCTCGCGCAGGGTGCGAAACACCTGCTCGAGGTGGGCCTGCACCTCGGGATGGGTGCCGTCCAGCACATACCAGGGGGTGCAGCGCCAGCCGCCGTAGGTGACCCGCTCCGAGGGGAGCGGCAGGCCATCCTCCCCCTTCACGAACCACTCAGGGTGCTGCTGGAACACTTGCGAACCGGGCTCGGCGATAAAGGGGGCGACCCAGAGCGCGGGCTCGCAGCCGGCGGCGCGGATCTCCCCGGCCAGGGTTGCCACCCCCTGCTCGAACTTGGGGGAAGGGGTGAGCCAGTCCCCCATTTTGGCCTGATAGCCGTCATCTATCTGCACGTAGCGCAGGGCCGGGAAACGCTCGGCCCGCACCGCCAGGTTCTCGCGAATGTCGGCGGCGCTCACGTCCGCATAGTAGTGATACCAGGAGCACCAGCCACTCGGGCGCGCGGGCACCTCGTTCACCAGCGAAGGGTGCTCGGCCTCGATATAGTCCGCCAGCGACCCCAGCAGGGCCTCCCTGTCCGGCCCCTCCTGGCAGATCAGCGCCTCGCTCTGCCAGTGCTGGCCGGGTGCGAGGGTGCGCCCTTCGGCGTTCATCACTATCTCGAGGCGCCCGTCCGGGTAGAGGCGAAACTCCCCGCCGAAGCGCTGGCAGCTCGCGAACGCCAGCAGCAGCCAGCCCCCCTCCTGCGCCACCAGCAGCAGGTTGTGCACCGTGTGATAGCCGTCGTCGTCGGTGATGCGATAGACGCCGGCGTCGGGGCAGCGGCCCACCGGCTCGGGGGCCTGCCAGCTGCCCATGGTCTGGGCCAGCATCTGGAACCCCTCCCCGTAGATGGCTGCGTCGGGAGAGAGGCCAAGATCCCCCTCAAACAGCCGCCAGTGGCGAACGGCCTCGGGGCTGTCCCCCCTGTTGTCCAGCCTCACCCGGCACAGGGGGCCGTCCCACTGACGGGTTTGCAGCAGCTGGGGAGGCAGGGCGGGATCGGCGGGCAACTGGCGCAACCTGGCCAGGAGAGAGGTGTACGACATGGGAACTCCTTCCGGTGAATGGGGATGATGCCGGGGCCATTGTATCCCCTGCGGGTCAGTTGACCCTGTTCCATGCCCCCCGTGCCTGTTAAACTGCGACCTCGCTCACAGTTGCCAAGATGAGGCCCCCGTGTTGTTGCAACGCGCCTTGCGCTACCTCCGTGATTTTCTGGTCATCATCGCCTGCCTGCTGGCGGGCAAGGCCCTGGCCGCCCTGCTGCCCTTCGTCTTCCCCGGCAGCATCCTCGGCATGCTGCTGCTGTTCGTGCTGCTCTCCCTGCAGCTCATCCGCTTCTCCTGGGTCGAGCAGGGGGGCGGCCTGCTGCTGCGTCACATGGGGGTCCTGTTCGTGCCGGTCGCCGTCGGTCTGGTGGCCTGGCTCGAGCCCCTGCGCCAGTCGTTTGGCCTCATCATGCTCTGCGTCGTGCTCGGCATAGTGCTGATCCTGGGCGCCGTCGGCCACCTCTACCAGAGGATGAACAGAGAATGATGTTCTGGTTCGCCATTCCCCTCACCCTGGCCCTCTATTTCATGACCCGGGCCCTCTACCGCCGCCTGCCCTGGCCCGTCATCAATCCGGTGCTGATCCCCACCGCCGCCATCATAGGCCTGCTGCTCTGGCTGGATCTGCCGCTGGATCAGTACCAGCGCGGCACCGCCCCCATCACGGCCCTGCTGGAGCCCGCCGTGGTGGCGCTGGCGCTGCCCCTCTACCAGCAGGCCCGCCAGATCCGGGACAAGCTCAAGCCCATCGTCCTCTGCACCCTCACCTCTGTGCTCATCTCGGTCTGCACTACTCTGGGGATTGGCCACCTGATGGGGGCGGATCCGGCGCTGCTCGCCTCCATCGCCACCAAGTCCATCACCACGCCGCTCGCCATGAGCGTCAGCCAGTCCCTCGGCGGCATTCCCGCCATCGCCGCCGCCGTGGTGGTGGTGGTGGGGATACTGGGGGCCCTGATAGGCTATCCCCTGCTCAGGCTGATGCGAGTGACCGACCCCGAGGCCCAGGGACTCGCCATGGGGGCCTGCGCCCACGCCATCGGCACCGCAGCCTCCGCCGAGCAGGGGGTCACCCAGGGGGCCTTCTCGTCGCTGGCCATGGTGGTGTGCGGCGTGCTGACCGCCGCCGTCGCCCCCCTGCTGTTTGCCCTCTATCACTGGCTGATCTGAGCCCGGCGCCCCCCTGCCATGGCCGCCCCTGCGGCCATGGCCTCCTTGCCCTGCAATCACAGCCATAGGGCACAGCCACTCTCCTGATGCTGCGAGCAAGCGCACAGATTGCGAAAGACAAACGTTTCCTTTACCATCCCCGCCCCTTTGCCCATCAAGGCGTGAGCGCGCTCACACATTTCGCCGCGCTTGCTCCCTACAATGGCCCCCCAATTGGCCTTTGAGGACACTGTATGCATCCCCGCTTTGCCAAGCCATTCGAGACCCTTTCCGCCCCGCTCCAGGCCGCCCTGCTGCCCATGCTGGGGGACGATTTCCAGGCCCGTTTCACCCCTGAGCAAGTGGCGACCCTGAAAGCCGCCACCGGGCTCGACGATCGGGCCCTGCGCCTGGCCCTGCTGCCACTGGCGGCCGCCTGCTCGGTGGCTCCCATCTCCAGGTTCTTCGTCGGCGCCGTCGCCTGCGGCCTGAGCGGCGCCTGGTATTTTGGCGCCAACATGGAGTTTGCGGGCCAGGGGCTGTTCCACTCGGTGCACGCCGAGCAGTCCGCCATCTCCAACGCCTGGCTCGGCGGCGAGACCGGGATCAGTGAGATCACCGTCAACTACACCCCTTGCGGTCACTGCCGCCAGTTCATGAACGAGCTGAGCACCGCCAAGACCCTCAAAGTCTCCCTGCCGGATGACTTGAGCGAGCTGCAATCCTTCCTGCCCCACTCCTTCGGCCCCGCCGATCTGGAGATCACCGATGCCCTGATGAGCCCCCAGGCTCACGACGAGCTCAAGCTCGAGAGCGACGACCCCCTGTGGCAGGCTGCGCTCGCCGCCGCCCGCCAGAGCTATGCCCCCTACAGCCAGGGCTATGCCGCGGTGGCGCTGCAGTTCGAGGACGGACGTATCTTCTGCGGCCGCTACGCCGAGAACGCCGCCTTCAACCCAAGCCTCCCCCCCATGCAGATGGCCTGCGCCCACGCTGTGCTCAATGGCGAGGAGCTCACCACAGTGCGCCGCGCCGTGCTGCTGGAGAGCAAGGATGGCCAGATCAGCCAGCGGGATTCGGCCCAGTCGACCCTCAAGGCCCTGGGACTGGTGGAGCTGGAGTACCAGGCCGTCTAGACCGATTCGTTGAGTGCTAAAAGGGGAGCCACTGGCTCCCCTTTGTCATTTGATTTTTTAATGATGTGGCGCTTTGCATTGATTTGCCAAATGCCCAGAGGGGCCCGGGAGGCCCCTCGTCGGCCCTGTCAGGACTCCCAGATGATGGTCCTGACACCGGACCAGCGTTCCCCGATATCCGCGTATTGTTGCTCCAGCAGGTGGCGGCGGATCTTCATGGTGGGGGTCAGCACCCCGTTCTCGATATTCCAGGGGCTCTTGACCACCAGGATGCCGCGCAGGCGGGCATGGGACTCGAGCTGGCCGTTGACCCGGGTCAGGGCGGCCTCCAGCTGGGCGTCGACCGCTCCCCTGTCCCCCTTCATGGCGCTCTCGGCCAGCTGCACCAGGGCGACCGGCTGCGGCATGCCGTAACCGATGACGCACAGCTGCTCTATGATGGGCTCCTGCCCCAGCAGCCCCTCGATGGGCACGGGGGCCACGTACTTGCCCTTGGCGGTCTTGAACACGTCCTTCATCCGGCCCGTGATGGTGAGGTAGCCCTCCCGGTCCAGCTTGCCCATGTCGCCGGTGTGGAGCCAGCCGTCGTCATCGATGGCCTCGCGGCTGTGCTCGGGATCCTTGTAGTAGCCCAGCATCATGCCGTCGCAGCGGCAGAGGATCTCCCCCTCGTCGGAGATCTTGATGGTCACCCCGGGCCCGGCCTTGCCGACGGTGCCTATCTTGTCGGCCCGGAACGGGAAGTTGAGGGTGGAGTAGGCGTGGTTCTCGGTCATGCCCCAGGCCTCGGTGATCTCGAGCCCTATGCTGTGATACCACTCCAGCAGGGCCGGGGCCACCGGGGCCGAGCCGCAGCCCAGCACCCGCGCCTGATCCAGCCCCAGCCCCTTCTGCAGCTTGCTCTTGATGAGGCTGGAGACGAGGGGGATCTTGAGCAGCAGCGCCAGCTTTTTCTGGGGCAGCTTCTCGTGGATCTTGATGCGGAACATGGCCCACAGCCGCGGCACCGAGATGAAGACGGTGGGACGGCAGCGCTTGACGTCCTCGATGAAGGTGTCGAGGGATTCGGGGAAGGCGATGGTGGCGCCGCTGAACAGGCTGCCACCGTAGATGTAGACCCGCTCCGTGATGTGGGCGAGCGGCAGGTAGGAGAAGCCGCGATCCGCCGCCGTCAGGGAGACCGCCTCCACCAGCTTCTCGCAGGACCAGGCGTAGCGCTCCACGCTCAGCATGGCGCCCTTGGGCTTGCCGGTGCTGCCGGAGGTGTAGACCAGGCTCAGCAGGGCGTCCGGCGCCTGCACCGGGCTGTCCGGGATGGGCTCATGGGCATCGAGCAGCGCGTCCCACTGGTGGGCGGCCGGCATGGTGTCGTACGGCAGGGCGATGCGCAGCAGATCCGCGGGCACCCCCGCCTCCTGGCTCTTCCAGTCGTCCAGCTTGCCGACGAAGATCGCCTTGGCCTCGCTGTGGCGCAGCACGTATTCGATGGTGTCGACGTTGGCGGTCGGATAGATGGGCACGCTCACGTAGCCCCCCATCTGCATCGCCAGATCGGCGATGAACCACTCTGCACAATTCTTGGAGAGCAGGGCCACCTTGTCCCCCGGCACCAGCCCCAGATGACGCAGTGCCGTCACCATGCGGCGCGCCTCGTCGGCGACCTCACCCCAGGTGAAGTCGACGTATTCGCGGTGGATGGTCTGGCGAAGATAGATCCGGTCGGGACACTGCCGCTCCCAGTGATAGAGCATCTCGAGCGGCAGTTTGGTGGCAATGCGTGAGGTGGAGGCCATAGTTTAATCCCTGAAACAAAAGGCGAGTCTCATTATTAACCTTTTGATAACACTCAGGGAAGCAGATTACTTAAACTTCTGTTTGAATTGCGAATGGGATCAAGCTTCCGCCTGCTGCTGCAGCCGCTTCCACATCTCCTGCACCAGCACCTCGTCCTGCTCGGAGAGCTCCCCCTGCAGGATGGCCTCGTTCAGGCTGCGCAGCACATAGCTCTTTACGTCCCGCACTAGCGTCTTGCCCTCCAGCTCGGCGCGCGCCACCGCCAGCGAGATATGACCCCGCAGGTAGCCGCCCGCAAACAGCTCGTCCTCGCTGGCCGTGGCGACCATGGCGTCGATCAGTCCCAACAACTTGTGTTCAAAATCGTGAATCGTCATTTAACGCAGCCTCATTTCCGGGATTGCCGGCAAAAAATTCGGGGGAGTGGAACCGCGATCCGGTTGATCGCGGCTCTCTGGCGCCAGGCCAGCCGCATCCTTGATGTCCTATTCCGGGTTGGCCACCGGGTAGATGACCTGATCCTTGTATCCCGTGGTGATGCGCAGATAACCACGTAACGACCGGTTCAGTGCCGGATCGTCGGTATCCACCAGCAGCGGACGGCCCTCGAGAGCCGCCAGCTTGGACTTGGTGGCGAGCACCTGGATATGGTCTCGCCCGACGGCCCGGATCACGTCTGGACTCAATTGCTGATTTCCGCGCCCGAACAGATGTCCCTGGCCACCGATCAGGGTGATGATCAGGCGGCAGCGACGGCCGCGGATCCGGGTCAGGATCTCGGCGGCGGAGAGATCCTGCCCGATAAGCCGGCCATTTTCCACCAGATCCACACCGAGCAAGGTATTTTCGAGACCGAGCTCCCCCATGCAGGCGGCCACCGTGCTCCCCGACCCCATCAGGTAGAGGGTATCGGGCTCCATCTGCTCCACCACCCCGGCGGCAAGATCGGCGAGCACCAGCTCCTCGGACTCCCGCCCGCCTTGCTTGACCGCCTGGACGTAGCGCAGATCCCCGGGCACCAGCAGCTGGCCGTAGTGGCGGGCACGCACCTTGCCGGCGCGAAACGCCTCCTCGTCGATGTCCATCACCTCCGCATCCACCAGACTCAGGAGCTCACCCGCTATCATCCGCGCCGCCACCCGGCCGCTCGCCGCCGGGGTCACGCCGTAGACCCCGGAGTGGATCTTGCACCCCGCCGGGATGCCGAGCACGTGGCAGGACTCCCCCACAGCCGCGCAGATGTCCCGGGCTGTGCCGTCGCCACCGGCGAAGAGCAGCAGATCCACCCCCGCCTCCCGCAGGGCCAGGGCGGCGGCGCGGGTGTCCTCGGCGCAGGTCTGTGCCCCGGCTGGCTGGTAGAGGATGCGATGAGGCAGATGCAGCTCGGCGGCGAGCGTCTCCCCCATCTCCCCCGCCACCGTCAGCAGCTCGAACGGCGTGGTCAGCTCGCACAGGGGCAGCAGGGCCTGGCGGGCCCGCTCCCGGGCCTTGGGGACGGCGCCCCGCGCCAGCGCCTCGGCCACCATGCCGTCACTGCCCTTGAGACCGACGGCCCCGCCGATGCCGGCGATGGGGTTGATGATGAGCCCTAATCGAAACATGTTTTCCTCCCGTTGGATGGCAGCCATTTTTATCTTTTCCCGCCACTGGGACAAGCCATAACCCCCTGCTAGAATGCGCGACTTCACCCCTCAATCAAAGTTCAACCAAGGTTCTATCATGCTGGAATGGATTGCTGACCCCTCCGCCTGGGTCGCGCTCGCCACCCTGACCCTGCTCGAGATCGTGCTGGGCATCGACAACATCATCTTTATCTCCATCCTGGTGGGGCGCCTGCCGGAAGCCCAGCGCCAGAAGGCGCGCATTCTGGGACTCGGACTCGCCATGGGCACCCGCATCCTGCTGCTGCTCTCCCTCGCCTGGGTGATGCGCCTCACCGAGCCGCTGTTCAGCGTGCTGAATGAAGCCATCTCCGGCCGGGATCTGATCCTGCTGGTGGGGGGCCTGTTCCTCATCGCCAAGAGCACCCACGAGATCCACCAGAGCCTGGAGGGCGCCGCCGAGGAGCCCGGCATGGTGAGCAAGACCGCCGGTTTCATGTCGACACTGGTGCAGATCGCCATCCTCGACATCATCTTCAGCCTGGACTCCGTCATCACGGCCGTCGGCATGGCGGACCACGTGCCTGTCATGGTGCTGGCCATCGTCATCGCCGTCGGCGTCATGATGTTTGCCGCCAAGGCCATCGGCGACTTCGTCGACACCCACCCCACCATCAAGATGCTGGCCCTCTCCTTCCTGATCCTGGTCGGGGTCGCCCTGATGGCCGAAGGGCTGGATCTGCACATTCCGAAGGGTTACATCTACTTCGCCATGGCCTTCTCGCTGGTGGTGGAGATGATCAACATCCGCCTGCGTGGCCACCAGGAGCGGGCCAAGTAAGCCCTCTTCCCGAGCCAACAAAAAGCGCGACCGAAGTCGCGCTTTTTTTATTGCCGTGAGCGGGGCATCCCCGCCCCGGCTTCAGAGTGCGTTGCGGGTGGCGACCGCATCGGCCAGATTGCGCAGCAGCACCTCGGTATCGGCCCAGCCGATGCAGGCATCGGTGATGCTCTGGCCGAAGGTGAGCTCGCACCCTTCCACCAGATCCTGACGCCCTTCCACCAGGTGGCTCTCCACCATGACACCGAACACCGCCTTGCTGCCGGCGCGCAGCTGACCGGCCACGTCCTCGGCCACCAGCATCTGGTTCTTGAACTGCTTGCTGCTGTTGGCGTGGCTGAAGTCGATCATCACCTTCTGCGGCAGACCCGCCTTGTCCAGCCCCTTCACCACCTCATCCACGTGGGCGGCGCTGTAGTTCGGCTCGCGGCCGCCGCGCAATATGATGTGACAATCCGGGTTGCCGGCGGTCGAGACGATGGCGGAGTGGCCGTACTTGGTCACCGACAGGAAGTGGTGCGGGGCGCTGGCGGCGCCGATGGCATCGATGGCCACCTTGATGGTGCCGTCGGTGCCGTTCTTGAAGCCCACCGGGCAGGAGAGACCGGAGGCCAGCTCGCGGTGCACCTGGGACTCGGTGGTGCGGGCACCGATGGCGCCCCAGCTCATCAGATCCGCCACGTATTGCGGGGTGATCATGTCGAGGAACTCGGAGGCGGTCGGCAGCCCCATGTCGTTGAGATCCAGCAGCAGCTTGCGACCCAGGCGCAGGCCGTCATTGATCTGGCAGCTGTTGTCGAGGTAGGGGTCGTTGATCAGCCCCTTCCAGCCCACCGTGGTGCGCGGCTTCTCGAAGTAGACCCGCATCACGATCTCCAGCTGATCTTTCAGCTCGTCGCGCAGGGTCTTGAGGCGCTTGCCGTATTCCAGGGCGGCCACCGGATCGTGGATGGAGCAGGGACCTATCACCACCAGCAGGCGCTGATCGTCACCGGCCAGGATGTTGTGGATGGCCTGACGGGATTCAAACACGGTGGACGAGGCGGTCTCGGTCGCCGGAAACTTCTCAAGCACCGCAACCGGGGGCAATAACTCTTTGATTTCACTGATACGAACGTCGTCGGTTTGATGCTGCATGACCAAGTTTCCTGCTAAATGACTGCGATGAAGAAACTTCAATCTAGCCCGCGACCGGGACGGTGTAAATAGAAAATTACATTCTTGGACAAGGAATTTTATCAGCACACCTTGCAAGTTTGGATAATGCTGCTAGGGGCGCTGGCAAACCGGGGAGAAGACGGGAGGCATAAACGAACGGGCCCGCACAAGGCGGGCCCGACGGACTCAGGCCTGGCTGATGCTGGCCAGCTTGGTGAAGTAGTCCGGGAAGGTCTTGGAGGTACAACCCGGATCATTGATGGTCACCGCGGTATCGGAGAGCGCCACCAGGGAGAAGCACATGGCGATGCGGTGATCGTTGTAGGTGTCGATGGCCGCGTGCTTGAGCTGCTCCGGCGGAGTGACGGCGATGAAGTCGTGCCCCTCCTCCACGTCCACCCCCAGCTTGCGCAGCTCGGTCGCCATGGCGTGCAGGCGATCCGTCTCCTTCACCCGCCAGTTGTAAATGTTGCGAATGGCGGTGGGCCCCTTCGCAAACAGCGCCGCCACGGCGATGGTCATGGCCGCATCCGGGATGTGGTTCATGTCCATGTCGACGCCGTGCAGGGGGGCCTGCTCGGCCTCGATGAAGTCGTCACCCCAGGTGATGCGGGCGCCCATCTTCTCCAGCACGTCGGCGAAGTGGATGTCTCCCTGGATGCTGTGCTTGCCGATGCCGGTGACCCGCACCTTGCCCTTGATGGCACCCGCCGCGAGGAAGTAGGAGGCGCTGGAGGCATCCCCTTCCACCAGGAAGTCACCGGGGCTGACATAGGTCTGGTTGCCCTTGATGTAGAACACCTTGTAGTCATCGTGCTCGATGACCACCCCGAACTGCTTCATGATGTGCAGGGTGATGTCGATGTAGGGCTTGGAGACCAGCTCCCCCTTGATGTGGATGCGGGTGTCACCCGCCGCCATGGGGGCCGCCATCAGGAAGGCGGTCAGGAACTGGCTGGAGACGGAGCCGTCGACGTGCACGTCACCGCCCCACAGCCCCTTGGCGTCCACCACCAGGGGCGGATAGCCATCTTTTTTCAGATACTGGATATGGGCACCCGCTTCGCGCAGGGCATCCACCAGATGGCCGATGGGACGCTCCTCCATGCGCGGCTCGCCTCCCAGCATGTACTCACCGGAGCCCAGACAGAGCGCCGCACAGAGCGGGCGCATGGCGGTGCCGGCGTTGCCGAGGAAGAGGTTGACCGGTGCCGATACCGCAAAGCTGCGACCCAGGCCATGCACTGTGCACTCCGTCTTGTCGGCGGAGAGCTTGTACTTGACCCCGAGCTGGGTCAGCGCCGCCAGCATGTGGCGGATGTCATCGCTGTCGAGCAGGTTGGTCAGCCGGGTAGTGCCTCGTGCCAGGGCTGCCAGCAGCAGGGCACGGTTAGAGACACTTTTGGAGCCAGGCAGATTGACCACCCCGGCCACGCTAGAAATGGGTTCCAAACGCAACGAATTCATAGACTTCCTGTACAATCTCAAGTAAATCACCTGACCGGACGTTAACAGCCCGCGCCCCGCGCGGCAAGACCGTCTGTGGCACAAAACCGGGGCAACCGGGCTGGCGGTCAGGATCTTCTGGAAAAACAGACGCCGGGGAGTCCCCGGCGCCTTGCTATCGGGGGAACAGGCCTCAGCCGTGGCGCTTGGCAAAGCCATCCATGAAGCTGACCAGGGCCTTGACCCCTTCCAGCGGCATGGCGTTGTAGAGGCTGGCGCGCATGCCGCCGACGATGCGGTGCCCCTTGAGCGCCAGCAGACCGGCCGCTTCCGACTCCGCCAGGAACTGCTTGTCCAGGGCCTCGTTCTTCAGCTGGAAGGGCACGTTCATGCGGGAGCGGCAGGCCGCGTCCACCTTGTTGCCGTAGAAGCTGGAGTCGTCGAGGTAGCCGTAGAGGAAATCGGCCTTCGCCTTGTTGCGCGCCTCCATCGCCTCCAGCCCGCCCTGTTCTTTCAGCCACTCGAACACCAGACCGGCCAGATACCAGGCGTAGGTGGGGGGGGTGTTGAACATGGAGTCGTTCTTGGCGGTGAGCTGGTAGTCGAAGATAGAGGGCACATCGGCACGGGCCTGATTCAGCAGGTCGTCCCGTACGATGGCGATGGCCAGCCCAGAGGGGCCTATGTTCTTCTGGGCACCGGCGTAGAGGATGCCGAAGCGGCTCACGTCGATGGGACGGGAGAGGATGGTGGAGGAGAGATCCGCCACCAGGGGGACATCGCCGGTGGCCGGGATGTCGAACATCTCGATGCCATCTATGGTTTCGTTCGGGCAGTAGTGCACATAGGCCGCGTCGGCACGAAACGCCGGGGTCGGCAACAGGTGGCTTATCCCCTGCTCGTTCTTCGCCACCCCCTGGAAGGTCTGGATCTCCCCGTATTTCTGGGCCTCATCCACGGCGCTCTGGGCCCAGACGCCGGTCAGCAGGTAATCGGCTCGTCTGTTGGCGCCGCCAAGCAGGTTCATGGGCACGGCAGAGAACTGGCCGCGACCGCCGCCGTGCATGAAGAGCACCTTGTAGTTGTCCGGCACCGCCAGCAGATCCCGCAGATCCGCTTCGGCCTTCTCGGCGACCGCCATATAGGGCTTGCCGCGATGGGACAGCTCCATGACCGAGGCTCCCAGCCCCTGGAAATTACAAAATTCGCGCTGGGCGCGCTCCATGACTTCAACCGGCAACATGGCGGGGCCGGCGCAGAAGTTGTAAATCTGTTTGCTCATGACGCTTTCCGTGAATGGATGAGTGTGATCGATGACTTGAATGTTTTTACACGACAGGCCCCCGTGGGGGCAAAGGCTTTTTGGGATCCAGCGCAACCTTTTGCCTCACCTGGCCGATGTCGCCGCCATGGAAAAAGCCCTGAACGGGCCAGGGCTTGCAGAGAACATGCATGGAAACGGGGGCGAGACAGCACAGACGGCTTTCTGCGCCCCCTTTTGGCACATTTACAGCTTGGCGGTGAGCTCAGGCAGTAGAGTGAAGAGATCCCCCACCAGGCCGTAGTCCGCCACCTGGAAGATGGGGGCCTCGGCATCCTTGTTGATGGCGACGATCACCTTGGACTCCTTCATCCCCGCCAGATGCTGGATGGCCCCGGAGATGCCGATGGCGATGTAGAGCTCGGGGGCCACCACCTTGCCGGTCTGTCCCACCTGCAGATCGTTGGCCACGAAGCCTGCGTCCACCGCGGCCCGTGAGGCACCCACAGCCCCGCCGAGCTTGTCGGCCAGCGCCTCGATGAGGGCAAACTGCGCCTTGGAGCCGAGCGCCCGTCCGCCTGAGACCACCACTCGCGCCGCGCCGAGCTCGGGCCGTGCGGATCGCACCGCGCGCCGCTCGATGAGCCGGGTCCGGCAGGCCAGCTCGGGGACGGGAAGGTGCTCTACCCTGGCCTCAGCCCCCCCGCTCTCGGCGCCTGGGAAGGCCGATGCCCGTATGCCGAGCACCTTGACGGGCGCCGTACTCGCCACCCGGGCAATGGCGTTGCCCGCATAGAGGGGGCGCAGGAAGGTATCCGGCCCCTCGATGCCCGTCACCTCGGAGATCATCTCCACCCCCAGCCTGGCCGCCACCCGCGGCAGCAGATCCTTGCCGTGACTGCTCGCCGCCATCAGGCAGTGCTGGTAATCCCGCACCACGGGGGCCAGCAGTCGATCGAGCCCGTCATTGAGCCCTTCCGCCAGCATGGGGTGCTCGGCCAGCAGCACCCGGTTAACCCCCTGCAAGGAGGCCGCCTGCTCCCCCGCCTCCGCCAGACCCTGACCCAGCAGCAGCAGGTGAACCTCGGCGCCCAGCTGAGTCGCCGCCGTGACCAGACGGGCGGCGCTGTCCGCCAGCTGGCCCTGATGATGTTCGGCAATGATGAGTACGCTCATGGCAGCACCTTGATGTCGTCCGTTGATCTTCCTGTCCGTTCGCCAACGCGCTCGCTGGCGGCAACCAGTTGGCCCGCGGGATAGGCCGTGCCCCTCAATGCGCTCATGGGATCACCTTGGCTTCGTTCTTGAGCTTGTCCAGCAGCTCGTCCACCGAGCCCACCCTGACGCCGGCGCGCCGGGGGGCAGGTGCCATTACCCCGAGCAACCGAGTCTGACCGGCGGGCTCGACCCCCAGGGCCGCAAAGGGGGCGCTCTCGAGCGGTTTGCGCTTGGCCTTCATGATGTTGGGCAGCGAGGCGAAGCGGGGTTCGTTGAGGCGCAGATCCACGGTCACCACGGCAGGCAGCCCCATGCCGAGGGTCTCGAGACCGCCGTCTATCTCGCGGGTCACCTGCAGCTCCCCCTCCACCAGACTGACGGCGGAGGCGAAGGTGGCGAGCGGCCAGTCGCACAGGGCCGAGAGCATCTGGCCCACCTGGTTGTTGTCAGAGTCGATGGACTGCTTGCCGAGCAGCACCAGATCTGGCTGCTCCTGCTCGCACACCTGTTGCAGGGCACGGGCCACGGTGAGTGGAGTGAGCGTCTCGTCGGTGACATAATGGCGGGCCCGATCCGCCCCCAGCGCCAGGGCATGGCGCAGCTGTTCGGCCGCCGCCTCCGGGCCCAAGGTCACCACCACCAGCTCGGTGGCCACCCCGGCTTCGCGCAGCCTCACCCCCTCCTCCACCGCGATCTCACAAAACGGGTTGATGCCCATCTTCACATTGGCGAGCTCCACATCGGAGCCATCGCTCTTGACCCGGATCCTGACGTTGAAATCAACGACCCGTTTGACAGCGACCAGCAGCTTCATGGCGGTCATCCCTCGTATCGGTTGAGTGAATCCATTTTGCACTCTCACACTTTTATGCTGACAAAATGGTTTACGTTTACGTAAACTACCAGCACTACCCTAGGCCAAGTCGAGCGCAGAGGCAAGATGGAACGCGAAGCAATGGAATTTGATGTCGTCATCGTCGGTGGCGGCCCGGCTGGCCTCAGCGCCGCCATCGCATTGAAGCAGCAGGCCCCGGCTCTCTCGGTCTGCCTGCTGGAGAAGGGGGCGGAAGTGGGCGCCCATCTGCTCTCCGGCGCCCTGCTCGATCCCGTCGCCCTCAAGGAGCTGCTGCCGGCGCGCTGGCAAGAGGCCCCCCTCGGCGTACCGGTCACGGATGACCAGGTCCATCTGCTGCAAAGCGCGTCCAGCGCCCTACGACTGCCCCGCTGGGCGGTACCGCCGCGCATGCACAACGACGGCTGCCACATCATCAGCCTCGGCAACCTCTGCCGCTGGCTCGCCCGGGAGGCCGAGGCGCTCGGGGTCGAGATCTACCCCGGCTTCGCGGCGAGCGAGCTCATAGTGGAAGAGAACAGGATAAGAGGGGTGCTGACGGGGGATCTGGGTCTCGACAAAGAGGGCAACCCAAAGCCGGATCACGTGCCCGGCATGGCACTCTATGGCCGCTACACCCTGTTCGCCGAAGGAGCCCGCGGCCACCTTGGCAAGCAGCTTGGCGCCCTGTTCACGCTGGAAAAAACCGCCCAGCCCCGGCACCAACCGCAGCACTATGCCATCGGCTTCAAGGAGCTGTGGCAGGTGCCCGCCGGTCAGTCCCATCCCGGCCGCGTGCTGCACGGCAGCGGCTGGCCGCTCGGGGAGCAGCGGGGCAGCAAGAGTCAGGGGGGCTTCTATCTCTATCATCTGGCGGATAACCAGGTGGCGGTCGGCCTCATCGTCGATCTCAACTACCAGAATCCCTGGCTCAGTCCGTTCGACGAGTTCCAGCGCCTCAAGCACCACCCTCTTATCGCCCAGACCCTGCAGGGGGGGGAGCGCATCAGCTACGGCGCCAGGGCCATCACCAAGGGGGGCTGGCACTCCCTGCCCCGCATGCACTTTCCCGGCGGCCTGCTCATCGGCTGCGATGCGGGCACCCTGGATTTCTCCCGCATCAAGGGCATTCACACCGCCATGAAGTCCGGCATGCTGGCGGCCGCCACGGTCGCCATGAGCCTGCGCGGCGGCGATGAGGGCGGGCGGGATCTCGCCGAGTATAGCGATGCGCTGCAACAGAGCTGGCTGGCCCGGGAGTTGATCGCGGCCCGCAACTTTGGCGCCGCCCTGCACCGTTTCGGCCCCTGGCTCGGCGGCGCCTTCAACTGGCTGGAGCAGCGGCTGTTCCCCCGCGCCTCTCCTTTTACCCTGCTGGACAAGGTGCCGGACTATCGCCAACTGCGCCTGGCCAGCCGCTGCCAGCCCATCGACTACCCCAAGCCGGACGGGCGGCTCAGCTTTGACAAGCTCTCTTCGGTGTACCTGGCCAACACCAGCCACGACGAGGATCAGCCCTGCCACCTCAAGTTGCAGGACGAGCGCATCCCGGTGGCGGTCAACCTGCCCACCTGGGCCGAACCCGCCCAGCGTTACTGCCCGGCCGGGGTGTTCGAGATCCTGAATGGGGATACCCAGCCAAGGCTGCAGATCAACGCCGCCAACTGCATTCACTGCAAGACCTGCGACATCAAGGATCCCAGCCAGAACATCGTCTGGACACCGCCCCAGGGAGGATCCGGCCCGAACTATCCCAATATGTGATGGGCAAGGACCTGCAACATCAAGGATGTGCAGCCCCAGAACATCGTCTGGACCCCGCCCCAGGGAGGCTCGGGGCCGAACTATCCCAATATGTGACCGGCGCGGTTCGGGCTGAGGCCTGACATCAAGGATGCGCAGCCCCAGAACATCGTCTGGACCCCACCTCAGGGAGGATCTGGCCCGAACTATCCCAATATGTGATGGTGCAAGGACCTGCAACATCAAGGATGTGCAGCCCCAGAACATCGTCTGGACCCCGCCTCAGGGGGGATCGGGGGCGAACTCCCCCAATATCTGACCGGTGCGCTCCAGACCTGAGTCTGAAAACGCCAAAGATGCCCAGTCCCGGGGAGGCAGAGCAGCGCATTCTTTGAAGCGGTAACGGGATGTCAGTAGCTGCTCCGACCTCGCCGTTTTTTTGAGCAAACAGGCTGAAGCCCCGATGAATAGCCCCTGACAAGCGGGGCCCGCCCCTGTATAGTTCGCCGCATTCAGGTTGTCCATCGGCCTCGTTATGCTATTTCATGGGATCGCTTTCTGTGCGATCTAAGGCCGCATGAACCTGTGCAACCATCCCTGATTACCCATGACTTCTTAAGGGGGGACAGATGATCACCGCCTACATTCTCAACAACAAGGTGCTGGACATAGTCACGCTCGGGCCGGACGACATAGTCCCCGACAACACCGTCTGGCTGGATGCCTACAAGCCGGATACGGCGGAGCGAGAATGGTTGACGGGCCTGTTTCTGGAAGAGGTCCCCGACAAGGAAGAGCTGGACGACATAGAGGCGTCCGCCCGTTTCTACTGGGACACAGATGGTCTGCACATCCACTCCCTGTTCCCCCAGCGCATCGGCCGCGACACCAAGGGTGTCCACGTCTCCTTTACCCTGCGCAACAACCTGCTGATCAGCATTCGCGAGGATGACATCGGCCTGGTGCGCCTGCTGCGCCACTACATGCGTCAGGACCGGCTGGAGGTGGAGAACGCCCTCGACATCCTGCTGGAGGTGCAGAACCTCAAGGTGGAGTACCTCTCGGATCTCATCGAGGATGGCTACAAGACCCTGGAAAACACCGCCGATCAGATCTTCGAGCCGGATCAGATCAACTCCATGCTCAAGGAACTGATGGCCCAGGAAGAGGCCAACGGCCAGATCCGTCTCTCCCTGCACGATACCCGCCGTGCCCTGCGCTTCCTCAAACGCAGCCTGCGCCAGCGCATGACAGGGGAGCAGAACAAGTGGATCGACGAGATGCTGCACGACGTGGAGTCCCTCTTGCCCCACACCCAGTTCCTGTTCGACAAGATCAACTTCCAGCTGGAGGCCTCCATGGGGGTGACCAATCTGGAGCAGAACAAGGTGATCAAGATCTTCTCGGTGGCCGCGGTGATCTTCCTGCCGCCGACGCTTATCGCCAGCATCTACGGCATGAACTTCGGCCGCATGCCGGAGCTCGCCTGGGAGTACGGCTATCAGATGTCGCTGGTGCTGATGGTAATGTCGTCGCTCGGCACCGGCCTCTTCTTCAAACGCAAGGGCTGGCTGTAACGCCATCCAGCGTCAGACAGGCTGCACAGAGATTGGGGGCATGGCCCCCGATTCATTGCCCCGCTTGCAAAGCGCCGCTCCCCGCCCCATATCCCCTGCATCAATAGTTCAACCCCGGAACGGGCCTTATGACCCTCTACCCCGAACATCGCTACGACGATCATGGCCAGCTGCGCCCGCCACTCTGGTTCTGGCCCATCGCCCTCTTGCTGACCCGCTCGGTCTGGCTGTTTCTGATGGCGGCGTCACCTGGGAGAGCGGCAGCGCCATCCTGACCCTCTTCTACCCGACAAGATGAGCCTCTATCTCGGCCTGTTGACGGACGTGCCCGCCATGCTGGCGCTGCTCGCCTGCGGCGGCACCTATCAGCAGACCCAGGGCATTCGCGCCAGACTCAGGCGCCACAGCCGGGGCCTGCTGCTCTGCTCCACCGCGAGCGGTCTGGTGATGCAGCTGCACAGCCTCAATCTGCAGGCGTGGTCGTTCAGCTGGCCCACCGCCCTGGTGCTGGTCGCCAGCCTCTGGGCGCTCTGGTATCTGCTCGAAGAGCCCAGCTGCGGGATTACACCCGGGATCAACCCCATTAACAGGCGCCGTCGGCCGCCTCATTGACGGGTGACCCGGATCTGCAGGGTCTGGCGTTCGCTGCCGCTCGCCACCCCGACCTGTGACGGATTGGATAGCGCGCCCCCTGACCCTCCTGGCTGGTGGAGAGCTCCCCCACCGTCAGCCACTGACCCGGGGCGCCGCTCACCTCGGTGGCGCTCTGGCCGGTCTTGATGTCGCCCTGCCTAGCCTGGCCTGCTCGCTGCTGAGCGCTATCTGTACCCTGTCCCCTATCAGGGTGGCGGTGGCGTAGAGACCGCTTATCAGCGGCATCATGGCCACCACCCGGCCTCCCTGCCAGCGATAGAAGGTGACCGGCTGATAGGAGCCCATCTGCAGCAGCACGGGCCGCCCCGAGAGGCCGCGCACCTGCCTTTGGTCCTGCGGGGGGCGTGGGTACCCCCCGCCCCCCCCCCCCCCCCGCCGGCGCCGTTTGGCTTTTTCTTTGCCCACCCCTCCCCCCCCCGGCCGGCTGCCGGACGCCCCCGCCCCCCGCCACTCGATGAGCAGGCTCTGGGGCGGCTGGTTGAGCTTATCCAGCACCCTCTCGGCCTCCTGCAACTGGGCGGGCGTCCCGCTCAGCACCAGCTGGTTGCCCATGGCACTGACCCCAAGCTCGGGGTAGAGCTCCTTGAGGGTCTGCACCGTCCCCTCGGCCTCAAACACCGGGATGACCTTCACCTCGGCCTGCAGGGGCAAGGCCCAGAGTCCGCAACACCCGAGCACCCAACACCAAGCTCTCATCCTCGTCTCCCTCTTGCCGTCTCTCATGGCGTCTCTCTCATCACTCCTTGCGATCATGGGCCATGGCGCCCCGATTGCAATGGCAAGGGGCAAGCTGCCTGGCCCAGGACGATATCATGAAGGTCCTTTTCCGGCTCGCTTTAGAGCCCAAACCAAAGACTCATTGAGAGACCACTCAATACAAATAAAAATGGTTATCATTTGTTGTCACGACAATATCCCTCGGATACAATTCGGACTCATTTTTTCGAGTCAGCCTCTGATGAAGCCAGAACCTGTCGTCTCCTCCCCTGCTGCCATCCATCTGGCCCTGCTGATCAACATGCTCTCCATGGGTAGCATGATGATGGTGATGCCGCTCGGGCCCGATCTGGTGACCAGCCTCGGCATGGCCCCGGAGCAGACAGGTTACTTCAGCGGCGGCGCCACCCTGGGAGCCGCCCTGATGGGACTCCTTGCCGCCCCCTGGCTCGATCGGGTCAATCGCAAACCCGCCCTGCTGGTGCTGCTCACCTTGCGTTTTCTGCTGCTGATGGCCTGTGCCCTGGTGCAAGACAGCCAGCAACTGCTGCTGCTCTTCATCCTGTCCGGCTGCGTGGCCGGGCCCCTTGCCGCCATCCTGATGGCCGCCGTGCTGGACCTGGTGCCACCGGCCGAGCGTGGACGCCGCCTCGCCTACGTGGGCATGGCGTTTTCACTTGCCGCCATCCTGGTGGTGCCCGTCGCCCTGGTGTTGGCCCAGTGGCTCGGCTGGCAGAGCCCCTTCCTGCTGTTTGGCGCGAGCGGCCTACTGCTGGCCCTGCTCTGCGCCCGCCTGCTGCCTTCGTTGCCGGTCAGCCGCGCCCCGCAGGGCCAGGGGCTGCGCCAGTTGCTGGGATCGCCGCTCTGTCAGGGAGCCCTGTGCATCCTCTGTCTGCAGATGTTCGGCCACTTCCTGCTGATCCCGCACTTTGCGAACTACTTCCAGTTCAACCTCGGTTTCCCGCGCCAGCAGATCGCCGCCCTCTATCTGTGCGGCGGCCTCGCCAGCATGGCCACCATGCGCCTGTGCGGCGGCTGGATAGACCAGGGCCGCGCCCAGGGCGCCATCTTGCTCACCAGCCTGCTGCTGGCCCTGGTCACCCTGCTCGGCTTCGCCCTGCCCGTCTACCTGCCCGTCTACCTGCTGTTCACCCTCTTCATGGCCCTGAGCTCGGCCCGCGCCAGCACCACCCTCGCGGTCACCGCCGCCATTCCGGCCCCCCATCAGCGCGCCGCCTTCATGTCCTTCCAGGGCACGGTCACCAATGTGGCGGCGGGCCTCGGCAGCCTGATCTCCGCCAGATATCTGGTCTCAGACGAGGGAGGCGCATTGCACGGTTTCTCCACCCTGGCCTGGATCAACATAGGCTGCGGCCTCTTGGCCTGCACCGGCGTCTGGTTCCTCATCCGGGGACTGGAGCGGACAAGAGATAACAATAATCCTGCCTCTGGTACTGCCAGACAAGGAAGTCAGTGAGCATTTGGGCCCACCGTGCCCAACCCCATAACCTCTGTTTATTCATGGAGTTTTGACAATGCAGTTGCAGCATGGCGTATTTCGTTTGAACCCGATTTTGCTCTCTCTCGGCCTGCTGGCCGTACCGGGCCTGGCCCAGGCAGAGTCGGTCAAGGCCAACGAGACCATGGTGGTCACCGCCACCCAGACCAAGCACACCGAGCTGTCCGCCCCGGCCAGCGTCTCGGTGGTGACCCGTGCCGATCTGGACAAGATGAACGTCAACAACATCGGCGATGCCCTCAAGCACGTGCCGGGCGTCAACATCGTCTCCACCAACCCCACCGGCCGCAACGAGATCAAGATCCGCGGCATGGGGGGTGACTACACCCTGCTGCTGATCAACGGCAAGCGGGTCAACGCCCGCGAGACCCTGGGCAGCGCCTACGGCAACGACTTCGACTTGAGCTCCATCCCCATGGCCGCCATCGAGCGCATCGAGGTGATCCGTGGTCCCGTCTCCTCCCTGTACGGGGCCGATGCCCTGGGGGGCGTGGTCAACGTGATCCTGCGCCAGGCCAAGGAGAAGACAGAGGCAGCCGTCGGTTACACCCACAGCATGCCCACCGAGGGTGATGGCGGCGATGCCAATCAGGCCAGCGCCTATGTCTCCGGCGCCCTGATCGACAACAAGCTGCTGGGCAGCGTGGTGGTGGAAGGCTATCAGCGCGACAACTGGAAGAGCGATCAGTCCAACAACCCGGACGCCGATGCCCTGGAGAAGCGTGAAGTGGTCAACGTGCTGACCAGCCTGAAGTGGCTGGTGGCGGACAACCAGGACATCGACTTCGATCTGGGTTACAACCAGAACGACATGGACAGCTACTTCAACAACGTGCCCCGTGCCCCGACCGCACCGGCCACCCCCCACAACGTGCAGAACCTGGATCGCCTGAGCCTGGGGCTGACCCACAACGGCCGTTGGGAGCACTTCGACAGCCGCGCTCGTTACTACTTCGAGCAGATCGATCTGATGGATGACTCCCAGCTCAATGGCGGCGCCGCCGACATCACCCAGACCAACAACACGGTGGACGGTCAGGTCAGCGGTTACCTGGGTGATCACCTGCTCACCTCAGGCGCCGAGCTGCGCAAGACCGAGCTGGAGCACAGCCGCAACATCGCCAATGGCAGCGTGGATGCGACCCAGAGCGCCGTCTACCTGCAAGACGAGTTCGGCTTCGGCGATCTGGCCCTGACCCTCTCCGGTCGTCTGGATCACCACGAGACCTATGGCACCGAGTTCAGCCCGCGCGCCTACGCCCTCTACACCCTGACCGACGAGTGGGTGATCAAGGGTGGCGCCGGCAAGGCGTTCAAGGCCCCGACCCTGGCCCAGTCCAGCGAAGGCTTCTCCACCACCGCCTGCCGCGGCGCCTGCCAGGTCATCGGCAACCCGAACCTGAAGCCGGAAACCGCCGTCAGCTACGAGCTGGGCACCGCCTACGAGGCCGCGCGCTTCGGCGCCGGGGTGACCGGCTTCCACAACGAGATCGAGGATCTGATCCAGAGCGATCAGTGGGGCCCGGGCTACCGTCCGACCGTGATGACCTACCTCAACGTCAAGGAGGCCCGTATCAAGGGTCTGGAGCTGACCGGCTGGGTCGACGTGCTGGACAACGTCAAGCTGACCGGCAACTTCACCCTGCTGGACTCCGAGGACAGGAGCACAGGGGACGATCTGGCCAAGACCCCGGATCACACCGGCAACCTCGGCCTGGACTGGCAGGCGAGCGAGCTCGTCAGCGCCAACCTGGCCTGGCAATATGTCGGCAGCCAGGTGATCAAGGTGCCGGCCCGCAACTCCCAGGCGTTCACCTCCAAGCACTACCAGACCCTGGACGTGAACACCAACTGGACCGTCACCCCGGCGCTGGACTTCAAGCTCGGCATCACCAACCTCACCAACACCAAGCGTGACGAGGTGGCCACCGACGCCGACTTCATCCTGGAAGGACGCACCGTCTACGCCGGTGTCGATTACAAGCTGTAAGCTCTCCCTGCGGGAGCCCCGAGATCGGGGCTCCCTTTTTGCGTTTCTACTGCCCCGTATCAAAGGAGTTGTTGCGTGCTCAGATACCAAGCACAGCTGTTCTGGCTCGGAGTGCTGCTCCTCTTACTGCTGATTTCTCTGTCACTGGCCACAGGTGCCGGTGTCTATGGTGGCCGCGAGGTCGCCGGTTTCCTGATGGGCGATCCCGCCTTCCTGGCCGATGAAAAACTCGCCATGATAGTCAATACCCTGCGCCTGCCCCGCACCCTGGCGGCCCTGGTGGTGGGGGTCTGTCTCGCGCTCGCCGCCTCCATGCTGCAGAGCGCCACCCGCAACCCCCTGGCCGAGCCCGGCCTGCTCGGGGTCAACGCTGGCGCCGTCTTCGCCCTGGTGATCGGCCTCACCTGGTTTGGCGTCGAATCCGCCTACGGTTACCTGCTCTGGTCCGGTATGGGGGCCCTGCTTGGCAACCTCATCGTGCTCGGCCTCGGCCTCATGGTGGGGCGCTCCAACCCCCTCAAGCTCATCCTGGTGGGGGTTGCCCTCTCCGCCACCTTCGGCGGCCTCTCCAACTTCCTGCTGCTCTCCAACCGGGTGGTGCTGGAGCAGTTCCGCTTCTGGAACTTAGGATCCCTTGCCGCCTCCAGCCTGGAGTCCGTGCTGACGGTCACCCCCTTCGCGCTGGCCGCCCTGCTGCTGACCCTGGCGCTCTGCCGCCAGCTCACCCTGATGCAGATGGGGGACAACCAGGCCCAGGCCCTCGGCATCCGGCCGACCCGGGTGCGCATCGGCGTGCTGCTCGCCGCCACCCTGTTCACCGCCTGCGCCATCGCCATCGCCGGGCCCATCGGCTTCGTCGGCTTCCTGGCCGCCTACTGCGCCCGCCTGGTGGAGCCGGTGCGCCTGGCCATCCAGGTGCGCTTCTCCGCCCTGTTCGGGGTGCTGTTCCTGCTCGGTGCCGACATACTGGCGCGCTGGCTGCTGCAGCCGTTCGAGCTGCCCAACGGCGTCATTCTGGCGCTGATCGGCGCCCCCGTGCTCATCCTGGTGGTGCGCAGCGGCGGCTTTCGCTCCCTGCTGGCCGTCAAATAAGGTGCCCTCCCATGAACAATCCCATGAATGACACCCTGCCGGGCTCCCTGCCCGGGACCCCACTCCCCACCGGCACCCTGCTCTTGCGCCTCGGCCGCCGCACCCTGCTGCTGGAGCGCCGCGCCTGGCTCGTCACCCTGGCGCTGGTGCTCGCCCTCACCCTGCTCTCCCTGCTGGCCCTGACCCTGGGCTCAGGCAAGATCACCATGCCGGGGGTGATCCAGACACTGCTTGGAGAGGGGAGTCGGCTCGACCAGGTGACAGTGTTCAAGATCCGGCTGCCGCGCATCGTCGCCGTGCTGGTGGCCGGCGCCGCCATGGGCCTCTCCGGCTGCCTGGTGCAGACCCTGGTCCGCAACCGCCTCGCCACCCCGGACATGATAGGGGTCAACGAGGGGGCGTCCCTTGCCATCATCATCTTCTCCCTCTACCTGACCCTCGGCAGCTGGCCCTGGTGGGCCGCCCCCTTCGGCGCCCTGTTTGCCGCCGCCGTGCTCTACGCCCTGTGCAACAAGCCGGGGGAGCAGGGCTACCTGTTCGTGGTGATCGGCATCGGCGTCTCCGAGCTGATGAACGCCATCGGCCAGTTCGCCATGTCCACCCAGTCCCTGGTGCACCTCACCAGCCTTTATCTCTGGAACATGGGCAACTTCGTCGGCCAGGGCTACGGCACGGTGCTGCCGGTGGGGATACTGATCCTGCTGGTCTGCCCCTGGGTCGTCTATCTCTCCCGCGCCCTCGGCGTGCTGCGCCTCGGCCCCGTCACCGCCAAAACCCTGGGGGTGAACGTGAACCGGGTGCAGCTCGGGGTACTGGCCCAGGCCATCATAGTCGCGGCCCTTGGCACCGCCATCGGCGGCCCCGTGGTCTTCATCGCCATGGCGGCCCCCATACTCGCCTCCTGGCTCTCCCGGGATCGCATAGTGCCGCTCTGGATTGCGGCCCTGTGCGGCGCCCTGATGCTGCTCGCCAGCGACACCCTGGTTCGGGTGCTGGCCAGCCCCCACGAGGTGGCCACCGGCATCATGACCCGCATTCTCGGCGGCCTGCTGCTGCTGTTCATCCTGATCAAAGACAGACAACGGGCGGACTGACCATGCCCTTCATCCATTTCCAAGACAGACCGAGGGCCGCCTGATGACGCTCACCGTGAATCGACTCCATTTCAGCTATCAGCACAAGGCCATCTTCAAGGAGATCTCCCTCTCCATCCCCCAGGGCAAGCTGGTGGGTATCGTCGGCCCCAACGGGGGCGGCAAGTCCACCCTGCTCAAACTGCTGGCGGGCCAGGAGCAGCCCCAGTCCGGGGAGATACTGCTCAAGGGCAAGCCCCTGGGGAGCTATGGCATGAAGGCCCTGGCCCGGGAGCTGGCCTACCTGCCCCAACGCCCCCTGGTGCCGCCCGGCATCCGGGTCGAGCAGCTGGTGCAGTATGGCCGCCATCCCCATCAGGGCTGGTTCACCCAGTGGAGCGAGGAGGACGCCCGCATGGTGGGCTGGGCCAGGGAGCGGATGCAGCTCGATGCCATCTGGCAGCAGAGCGCCAGCTCCCTCTCCGGCGGCCAGGCCCAGCGGGTCTGGCTCGCCATGGTGCTGGCCCAGGATGCGGATCTCATCTTGCTGGACGAGCCCACCAGCGCCCTGGACATAGGCCACCAGACCGAGGTGATGGAGGCCATCCACAGGGTCGCCGCCGAGGGCAAGACGGTGCTCATCGTCATCCATGATCTCGCCACCGCCGCCCGCTACTGCGACGAGCTGATTGCCCTGGGGGACGGCGGCATCCAGGCCATGGGCCCGGCCCGGGAGGTGGTGACCAAGTCCCTCATCGATCGGCTCTACCAGACCGACGTGGACATACTGCACGCCCCCGGCGACGGAGCCCCCGTCATAGTGCCCCGCAGGCGCGTCGACCATGCACAGTCGGCCTGAGCCGGATAGCAAGAAACCGCCTGATGGCGGTTTCTTTGTCTGGGCAGTGGCGTGGCGCGAGAGCCCGGGCGCCGCTCACAGCAGCAGGGTGGTGAGCACGCCCCCTGGCAGCGGCTGCCAGCGCAGGGTGCAGCGCCAGCCGGCCGGCAGGGTCGGCGTCAGCGGGACCTTCAGCTCCAGGGTGAGGCTCTGGGCCGTCATCCCCAGCCAGCGGGCATCGAGAAAGTCGAAGTAGCGCCCCACCCTGGGATGGAGCGCCTTGAACAGGCTCTCCTTGGCGGAAAACACCAGGGTCAGCCCTCCGGCCCTGTCCAGCCCGAGCGCGCGGGCCCCGCCCTCCAGTCGCCCCCACTCATCCTCATCGACTATGCCGGGCCAGAGCTGACTCCCCTGCTCCGGCCCCAGCCAGGCCTCCAGATCCAGCCCCATCCCCCTCTGCGGGGCGCACCCCGCACAGCGCCACCCCCTGCCCCGCCAGCTGGCTGTGGCTGATGCTCCCCTCCATTCCCGCAGGCCAGAGGGGCTCCCGGGCGCTCCCGATGGCCACCCCATTCCCCGCAAGGCCAAAGGGGCGCAGGGCCTCGCGGGCCGCCAGCCTACCGGCCAGAAACTCCCCCAGCCGCTTGGGGGCCGCACGCTCCAGGCTGGCGGGCAGCGCCATGTCGTGGGCCGCGAAGCAGGCGGGGGTAAAGGCGGCGGCATCGAAGCAGATGCGATGCAGGGTCAAGGGGGGCGTTCCCGGCAGCAACAGGTGATCCCGTTGCAAAAGGAAGGCGGTGAGAGGGGATAAGGGGGGCATCTGGGCTCCTCGCAATGGCGCCTCATGGTAACAAAACCCCAAGGGCAGACACCACAAATACAAATGACAATGTTTCTCACTTGCGCTTCTGTGATAGCATGTCCCCGCCCATTTGGACCCCGGTTTCAGGCTGGCAGGCACGACCAACAGGGGCCGCCCTGCATGGGCCAAGCGTGCCGCCGATTTCACCCATTAAGGATGTAACCATGAAGATCTTCTCCCCCCTGGCCGCCGCGCTCATGCTGGCCAGTCTGGTCGGCTTTCAGGCCCAGGCAGGCACCCGCCAGGTGCTCGATGCCAACGGCCAGACCCACACTGTCCCCGATGCGCCCCGGCGGGTCGTGGTGCTGAGCGAGCTCGATCTCGACAGCGCCCTCACCCTGGGGGTGCAACCGGTCGGTACAGTCAACGGCCGCGGCCAGTCCACCCTGCCCCGCTATCTGCTGGACATGGCGGGCAAGGAGATCCAGGTGGTCGGGGATCTGGACAACCCCAATCTGGAGAAACTCATCGATCTGGAGCCCGACCTCATCCTCACCGGCCAGACCAAGCCCGAACTCCTGGCCCTGCTCAAGGAGATAGCCCCCACAGTCGTCACCGGCAACTGGGGCGAGCCCTGGAAAACCGTGTTCAACCGCAGCGCCAATGTGATGAACAAGGAGGCCGAGGCCAAGGCCTTCCTCGCCCGGTATGACGCCCGCCTGACAGAGGCCCGCAGCAAGCTCGCCAAGCACCAGGGGGAGCAGGTGAGCATAGTGCGCTGGAACCCCAAGGGGCCTAGCTACATGCACGGCGGTACCTTCGCCAGCAGCGTGGTCACCGAGATGGGGCTGGCTCGCCCTGCCCACCAGATCGGCGACAAGAGCCCCCACTCCCCGGCGCTGAGCCTCGAATCCCTCAACCTGCTGGACGGTGACTGGCTGGTGGTCGGCACCCTGAGCACCAGCGGCGATGCGGTGGATGCCATGAAGCAGGCCGAGCAGACCCCGGCCTTCCAGCAGCTTGGCGCCATCAAGGGCAAGCGCTTCGGTGCCGTGGACGGGTCGCTCTGGACCTCCACCGGCGGCCCCCAGGCGGCCCTCAAGGTGATCGACGACGTCGAGCAGCTGCTCACCAAGCCGGACGCGGCCCCCATCGCGCACTGATCCCCATCTCGGTTGACTGCCAACAAGAAGCCCGCTTGATGCGGGCTTCTTGTTATCCATGGCTCGGCAGTACGCCTACTCCGGCAGGGGCAGCGCCTTTCTATCCAGTTTTCCGCTGCCGGTCTTGGGCAGGGCATCCAGCAGGATAAGTCGCGCCGGGACCATGTAGTGAGGGAGCGTGGCCTGCAGCCCCTTGCGCAGGGCCAGGCGATGGAGGGTCACCCCGCTTTTCGCCTCCACATAGCCCACCAGCATGGCCTCGTCCCCCTCGCCCACCAGACGCACCGCCGCCTCCTGCACCCCGGGTTGACGGCGCAGGCCCGCCTCCACCTCCCCGAGTTCGATGCGAAAGCCCCGCAGCTTGACTTGATCGTCCCGCCGCCCCAGATAGAGGAAGCTGTCCGCCCCAAGCAGTCGCACCCTATCGCCGGTGCGATAGAGGCGATGGCTCCCCAGGCGCAGGAAGGCGGTCGCCGTCAGAGCGGGCTTGCGCCAGTACCCCTCGCACAGGGCCGGGCTCTCGATGCAGAGCTCACCGACCTCCCCTTCCTGCACCTGCCGCCCCATCTCGTCCAGCACCCAGTGGCGATAGCCGGGCAGGCTGTGGCCTATGGTGATCTGCCCCCCTGCCGGTGGCCAGCGCACCTCACTCACCAGGGACCAGACGGTGGCCTCGGTGGGCCCGTAACAGTTCCACAACCGCCGGGTGCGAGCGCAAAGCTGCTCGGCCAGCCCCATATCCAGCGCCTCGCCGCCGCACAGGGCGGTGAGGGTATCGCCCCCCTGCCAGCCGGCCTTGAGCAGCATGCGCCAGCAGGCCGGGGTCGCCTGCAGGACGTTGATGGAAGGATCTGCCGCCAGCAGCGCCAGCATCCCCAGGGGATCCTTGTTGTGCTCGCCCCCCGCCACCGTCAGCCTGCCACCGCCCCAGAGCGGCCCCAGCATCTCCAGCAAGGAGATGTCGAAGGCCGGGGTGGTGATAAAGAGCCAGTGGCAGTTGGGTGATAATCCGAGCCGCTCGCGGATCCCGTCGAGGAAACAGAGCAGGGCCCGGCGGCTGATGACCACCCCCTTGGGCTCGCCGGTGGAGCCCGAGGTGAACATCATGTAGGCCGCCAGGGCGTCGTCCACCCTGGGCCAGGAGAGAGCCCCGCCGGGGGCCGGCCCCTTGAGGGGCCGCAGGGGGCAACCGAAATCCGGGGTCCCCGCCTCCTCATCGCAGATCACCGCCGAGAGCCTGGCCTGGCGGGCTATCCCCTGCAGCCGCTCCAGGGGAAAGTCAGGTTCGAGCGGCACGAAGCAGAGGCCGAGCCGCAGGCAGGCCAGCAGGCTGGCTACCAGATCCGGGCTGCGGGAGAGATAGAGGCCGACCCGCTCTCCCACCGCCAGCCCCTGCAGGCGGGCGGCGACGTGCTCGACCCGCCCATTGAGCGCCCCGTAGCTGAGCCACTGCCCTGCGGTTGCACCGTCACGGGTCTCTGCCATTTCCACACTCATGCCCACGCCCAGGCGAAGGGCGGGGGCCAGCGGGGTGGCGGTGAGGCAAGCCGCCAGCCGAGAGCCGAGGGAGTGCTCCCTGGCCCCGGCGCCCGCCCCCTTGCCTGAGCCTATCGCCATCGTCATAGCACCTCCTCGGGCTGGCGCACCAGCCAATGGTTGAACAGCCGGCTGGGGGAGCAATATGTCTTGAGATCCCCCAGGGTGAGGGGGACCCGCCCATCGGCAAAGACCTCATTGAGGGCCGCCAGCAGGGCGAGCTGCTGCACCGAGTCCACCCCAAGATCCTGCAGGCTCTGCTGCCAGACCCCTGGCACACCGCAATGACGCTGCCACAGTTCCACCAGGGAGCGGGCCGCCACAGGGATGTCAGCCAGGCAGGGCTCAGCCCCTGCGGCGGGCGCGGTCACCTCTGTCGTCAGACTCGGCGCCTCAGGTCTGGCCGATTGCGCCAGACTCGCCTGAGCCAGCCATTCCAGCTCTCTGATCCAGTCGGCCAGCACGGCCTCGGCCTTCGCCATGGGGATCTGATCCCCGTCGAACTCGAGGCGCAGGTTGAGCTGGCCGCCACGGGCATTGACCACCAGGGAGAGCGGCAGCTCCACCTTCTCCACCACGGCGCCAAAGCGCGGCACCAGCTGGTGGGGTTCGGGGGCGGCAGGGGCCGCCGGCATGGGGTAGTTCTCGAACACGAACAGGCTCTGGAAGAGACGCGCCCGCCCTTTCGTCAGCGCCGCCAGCGACTGGGTGCCGTGCTCGTTGAGGGCCATCAGGTCCATCTGCAGCCGGGCGATATGCTCGGCCAGGCTCAGCTCGGTGCACCACGCCAGGGCCAGGGGCAGGCTGTTGATGTAGAGACCGACGCTCTGGGTGATCCCCTCGATGGGGTAGTCCCGGCCCGGGGTCACGTTCCCCACCAGGGTGACGGCATCGCCAGAGCGGCGTGCCAGCAGGCGATGCCAGGCATATTGGGCCAACAGGCCCGCTGTCACGCCAAGATCGCGGGCACGGCTCTCCAGCTGGCGCGACAGCGCCGGTGCCAGGGGCTGGCCGCACACCGCAGGCCGATGCTGGGTATGGCGCCGGGTCAGCTGGGGATCCAGCGCCACCCCGAACAGGGCGGACAGATCGTTGGGCCTGGCCAGCAGCTCGCCACGCCCCTGCCAGTAGGCGTCGGCGCTGCGGGTCTGGCTCGCGATATGGCGGCCAAATTCGAGCCAGGCGGTATCCGGATCGCGCTGCGGCAACAGGCCGTTCATCAACGCCTGATAGCCGCGATGCAGCGCCCCCAGCAACACCGGGCCGCTCCAGCCATCCAGCACGCCGTGATGGGCGCTGAAGACAACCTTGTGGTGATCGGGGGCCAGTTTGAAGCAGGCAAGGCGCAGCAGAGGGGCCTGCTCGAGCGGGATCGGGCGGGCCAGATCCTGCTGGCGATAGGCCTGGATCCGTGCCTCTGCATTTTCCACCTCAGACAAGTCCTCATAGTGGAATGGCAGCTCGGCGCGCTTCATGATGCGCTGCAGCGCGACCCCGTCCGCCAGCACCAGTTCGCTGCGAAGGGCCGGCCAGCGGGCGATCTGCCCCTGCCAGGCCTGACGGTAGACCGCCACGTCCAGCGGCTGGTGATAGTCGATCTCGGTCTGCAGGTGATAGGCCGTGTCACCGGGCAGCAGCGCCCTGTGATGGAACATGCTCTGCTGAAGCGACGTCATGGGCAGCAGGGTCTCCACCTCGCGCCCGGCCAGCACCTGGTCCAGCGCAGCTTGGGAGAGTCCCAGCCCCGGGAAGTCGCTCGGGGTGTGGCGCGGGGCCGCCCGGGTGCAGCAGTGCTCCACCAGCGCCGTCAGGTTCTCCGCCAGCCGCGCCATCAGGGCGTCGCTCCCTTGCTGGTTGAGGGCGCCCACCTGGCGCAGGGTGAGGCGGCCATCAAACACGCCCCCGTGCAGGCTGATGAGCTCGCGCGGCAGGTTGTCCGGCGAAGAGGGAGCCCCCGGCGCCACGGGCAGGGGCTGCCAGGGCTGAGCGGCCTCCCCCTGATGGCTGACCCCCAGGTAGTTGAAGACCACCAGGGCCTGGGGCAGTGCCCAGCCACGAGGGTGGTGCAGCCGCAGGGCGTTGAAGCCCACCCCCTTGTCCGGCACGGCGCGCAGCCGCTCCTTGGTGGCGCAGACCAGCGCCTCCCACTCCCTGGCATCTGCCAGCGCCAGCGGGTAGGTGCTGGTGAACCAGCCCAGGGTACGGCTCACGTCGAGTTCGGCATCGATGGCCTCACGGCCGTGTCCTTCCAGCATCACGCAGTGACGGCTGCCGTAACCCTGCTCGCTCAGGGTACGGGTCAGGGCCGCCAGCAGCAGGTCGGGCACCCGAGTGAAGTAGGCCTGGTTGGCGGTGTCGATGAGGCGGGCCGTGGTCTCCTGACTCAGTTGCAGCAGGCTGGCGGCGGCGCGGCCATCGGCGGCACGTTGCGCCGAGAGCAAGCCTGAGTCGCAGCCCTCCCCCTGAGCCAGCCAGAAGCCCATCTGCTCCTCTTCCCGTTTGGCGTAGGCCGCGAGCCCCTCGCCCCACTGGCGATAGCTACTGCCCTTGGCGGGCAGCGGCTCGCCCCTGCTCACCCGAGCGAGATCCTCGGCCAGAATGCGCCAGGAAACCGCATCGATGACCAGATGATGGAAGGCGAGGAAGATCCCCTCCACTGTCTCCCCGTCCACCGTCAAATTGCGCAGGCGAGCCCAGGCCAGGGTGTGGCCGCTGGCGGGGTCGAGATCCCCCTGCAGCTCGGTCAGGCGGGCCTGCAGCCCGGCCTCATCCAGGCTGCCGGCATCCAGGATCGGCAGCGGCGGCAATGGCAGTTCGGCCAGATAGCGCTGGCCGGTCGGAGTCACCGCCAGGCGCAGGGCATCGTGGTGCTGGCGCAAGGCATCCAGCCAGCCGCGCAGGGCCTCGTCTTCCACCCCGGCTGGCAGGCGCAGGATCACCCCCTGGTTCCAGTGACCTGGCCTGGCAAAGCCCTGCTCGAAGAACCAGTGCTGGATGGGGTGGAGCGGGAACTCGCCGGTCAGGCTGCCCTGCTCGCTCCTGTGGCTGACCACCTGCTGCTGGCCGAGCTGGCGGCAGAGGCGGCGCACCGTCTTGGCTTCGAACACGTCCTTCACGCTGCAGTGCAGTCCCGCATCCCGCAGCCTGGTGGTGAGCTGGATGCTGAGGATGGAGTCACCGCCTAAGCGGAAGAAGTCATCCTCCACCCCGAGGGGCTGCTTGAGCACCCCTTGCCAGATGGCGAGCACGGTCTGCTCCAGTTCGTTTTGCGGCTCGCCCTTGCTCTGCTGCCAGACGATGGCGGGCAGGCGGCGCAAGTCCAGCTTGCCGTTGGGGGTGAGCGGCATCTCGGGCAGCCAGCAGAGGCGCGCAGGCACCATGTATTCGGGCAGGCACTCGCCAGCCCGCTGCAGCAGGGCATCGCCGTCGGGCTCGTTTTCCCCGGCCTGCAGACAGGCGTACGCGAGCAGACGACCCTCCTGCACCACCACCTTGATCTGACGGATGGCCGGACACAATTCGGCAAGCCGGGTCTCTATCTCCCCCGGCTCGATGCGATAGCCGCGCAGCTTGATCTGTTCGTCAATCCGGCCCAGATACTGGATGTTGCCATCGCGGCGCAGCAGGGCCCGATCGCCGGTGCGATAGAGGCGATGGGTACGATCAGCCAGCGCCAGCTCGACGAAGGCCTCCTGGGTACGCTCCGGCAGATTGAGGTAGCCGCGGGCCAGCCCCAGCCCCGCCAGGCAGAGCTCGCCGGGGACCCCCACCGGACAGAGGTTGCCCGCCTCGTCCAGGATCAGCGCCTTCAGGTTGTTGACGGGTCGACCTATGGTGATGGGCGCCCCCGGGGTGAGCCGCGCGCAGAGCGCGGTGACGGTGCACTCGGTCGGGCCGTACATGTTGAACAGTGCCACCCGCTCTCCCCAACGCTCCACCAGGCTGCTCGGGCACGCCTCGCCGCCAAAGCCGATGGCCTTGAGGGAGCCGAGATCCGCCGGTGGCAGCAGGTTCGCGAGCAGGGCGGTCGGCAAAATCATATGGCTGGCACCGCAAGCGATGGCGGCGTCGATCACCCCCTCGCCCGGCTCGCCGAAGTGCAGGGCCGCGCCGCAGTACAGGGGCAGCAAGCTGGTCATGTTGCCCGCATCAAAGGAGAGGGACATGCAGTTGAACATGGCACCATTCTGATCAAGGGCGATGCGATCGCCGTGATCCGCCATCAGGTTGACCAGGCTGCCCTGCTCCACCATGACCCCCTTGGGCAAACCGGTGCTGCCGGAGGTGTAGATGATCTGGGCCAGCATGGCGGCGTCCCGAGGCAGTGCAGGCGTGCTGGTTGGCATCTTGTCCAACGCAAGCCCGTGCAGATCGTGATACGCGGCCGTCGTGCCCGCCAGCGCCTCGCCAAGGCGCCCATCCGGCACGCCACCCAGCACCAGGCTGATGGATGCATCGCCGAGGATATGGGCCAGCCGCTCGGCGGGATAGGCAGGGTCGAGCGGCACATAGGCCGCCCCCGCCTTCCAGCAGGCGAGCAGGGCGATGACGAAGGCCACATCGCGTCTGGCCTGGATGCCGATGGCGGCGCCCGGGGTGACCCCCTGAGCCAGCAGCCAGTGGGCCAGCCAGTTGGCACGTACCTCCAGCTCGCCATAGGTCAACGATTGCGCGCCGTCGCTGACCGCCAGCGCGCCTGGGCACTGCGTTGCCCGCCGCTCGATATGACAGAGCAGGGTGTCGCGGCTCGGGTAGTCCTGCGGCAGCTCGGCAAGTTCGGCGGCGAGCGCGGCCTGGTCGGTGCCCGCCTCCAGCGGTAGCTGCCAGATGTCGGTCTCGGGGGCCGCCACCACGGCGCGCATCAGGTGCAGCAGGCGATCGGCAAGAGCCTGGATGGTCTCTCGCTCGAACAGGGCGGTGGCAAACAGCCAGTCCACCCTGACGGAGTCCATCAGCTCGGTCACCTTGACCGAGATGTCGGTCTTGGCCGGCAGCACAGGCGAGGTCTCCTCCACCAGCTGGCAGCCGGGGATGAGATCGTTGAAGTCCACCTTGGCCTGATAGACCAGCATGATCTGGAAGATGGGGTTGATGGCGGTGGTGCGATCGGCGCCGATGGCCTCGGCCAGCGCCTCGAAGCGGTAGAGCTGGTGATCGAAGGCCGCCAGATCCTCCTCCCGGCACTGCTGCAGGTAGTCGAAAAAGCTGGGCCGCCCTTCCAGCTGGGTTCTCAGCACCAGGGTGTTGACGAAAAAGCCCACCAGGGACTCGATCTCGTGGCGCTCGCGATAGGCGAGCGGGGTGCCGATCACCACCTCCTTCTCGCCGCTCTGGCGCACCATCAGCAAGGCAAACAGGGCGTGCAGACCGATGAAATTGGAGGTGCTGTGGCGCTGGCACAGACGCTTGAAGCTATCCCACAACTCGTTGTCGATGGTGGAGAAGACCAGCTCGCCGCCGCTGGCCTGATGGGCCGGGCGCGGCTTGTCGAGCGGCAGACCGTGCACCTCGGGGCTGCCACCGAGCCGGTCGACCCAGAACGGCTTGAACTCGGCGTGATAATCGAGAAAACGTGGTGAGTTGAACCAGCGGGCATAGTCGATGTAGGTGAGCGGTAGCTCGCTCAGCTGCAGGGGCTCGCGGTTCTGATGCGCAAGAAAGGCGCGTTTGAGATCCGCGAACATGTTCTTGACCGACCAGCCGTCGGAGATGATGTGGTGCTGGGTGATCAGCAGCACGTGCTCGCGGCTGCCCAGCCGGATCAGGTGCACCCGGCTCAGATCCCCCCGGGTCAGGGAGAAGGGGCGGCCGATCTCTTCCCGCACCCGGCGGGCCACATAGGCCTCCCGCTCGGCAGCGGGCTCTGCGCTCACGTCCTCGATATGCAGCTTGAAGGGGGCGTGGGGTAGGATCTCCTGGGCCCCCCTGCCCGCCTCGTCCTTGATGAAGCGGGTGCGCATGCTGGGATGGCGGGCAAACAGGTGATCGAAGGCAAACTCCAGCGCCGCCGTGTCCAGCTCTCCCTTGACGCGAAAATAGACCGGCATGTTGTAGAGGTGGGAGGCTTCCTCGTACTGCTCGATAAACCAGAGCCCGCTCTGGGACGAGGAGAGCGGCCCCTGCCGGGCGCCCTCGGCATCACGTTGCGCAAGAATGGGCGCCTCGAAGGCGGCCCGGGCCGCCAGGCAGCGCACCAGCTCATCCTTGTGGGCCTTGATGGTGGCGCCGATGGCCGGTGTCACCGCCTCCTTGCTCGACTGGGAGATAAGCTGGCCCTTGTCGTTCAGCGCCAGCTTGACGCCCTGCCGTTCCAGCTGTTTCAACAGCAAAATCATATTGTTCATCTGTTTCTCAAGCCTCAGGCACTCAGGGTGGCGCCGCCGTCGACGACCAGATCCTGCAGCGTGATGTGGCTGGCCAGATCCGAGGCCAGGAAGAGGACGGTATGGGCGATCTCCGCCGGGGTGGCGACCTTGCGCAGGGGGATGCCGAGCTTGAACTGCTCCGGCAGCCCGGCAATGGTGCGGGCCATGGCCTCCTCGCTTGGCAGCATGCCCCGCAGCATGGGGGTATCCGTCGAGCCCGGCGACACCAGGTTGGCGCGCACGCCGAAGGGGGCCAGCTCCAGCCCCACCGTCTGGGTCAGGCTGGTAACCGCCGCCTTGGAGGCGCAATAGGCCGCCATCTGCATGCGCGGCACATGGGCGGCGTTGGAGCCTATGGTGACGATGGCGCCGCGCCGCTGCCCCTTGAAGTGGGGCACCAGGGCCCGCAGCAGGTAGAAGACGCCGCTGGCGTTGACCGTCATGCAGTCGTGCCAGTCGTCATCGCTCAGGGCGTCGGTGGGGCCGAGGCGCAGCACCCCGGCCCCGTTCACCAGCACATCGAGCCCGCCGTCCGCCAGCAGCGCTGCGCAGCAGGCGTTGACCGCCTTCGAGTCGCCAATATCGAGCAGCCGGGTGGCATAGGGGTAGTCGGCTTCGGGAAACGCCAGATCCAGCCCCACCACACAGGCGCCGGCCGCCACGAACTGCGTTGCCACCTCGCGGCCGATGCCGCGCCCGGCTCCGGTCACCCAGACCCGCTTGCCAGTGAAATCAAAGGCCATTGCTTGTTGCTCCTTGCTCATCACCACACCATCTCCACGCTCTCTTCGTCCTCGGCAAGCAGGCCGTCGAGGAAACAGCAGAAATCATCCAGCCGCGGGTGATCGAACACGTCGGAGACCTTGACCTGCACCCCGAACTCGGCGCCGAGCCGGTTGACTATCTGGATGGTCTGCAGGGACTGGCCCCCCAGTTCGAAGAAGTTGTCGGCGGGCGCCATGGTGGCGAGCCCCAGGATCTGCTGCCAGATGGTGCCGACCCGGTTCTCGGTCTCGCTGCCCAGGGTCAGGGCTTCGCCGCCCGCCTGGTAGGCGGCCAGCAGGGCCTTGCGATCCAGCTTGTTGGAGCCGGTGCGGGGCAGCTGGTCATAGTGGCGATAATCGGTGGGGATCATGGCGGCAGGCAGCACCCTGGCGAGCTGCGCCTTGATGACCCGGCTGTCGCGCTCCGGCCCCGCCACGAAGGCCACCAGCCGGCGCACGCTGCCGATGCTCACCCCCTGCACACAGGCCTCGTCCACCCCGGGCAGGGCCAGCAGCTGGGCCTCCACCTCGCCGGGCTGGATGCGATAGCCACTTATCTTGAATTCGTTGTCGCGCCGGCCGAGGTAGACCAGCCGGCCGGCCACCAAACGCACCCGATCGCCGGTGCGATAGACGGGCACATTCTCCTCACCGATCCGCAGGGTGCCAAAGCTCCCTTGTACGCCCCCCACATAACCGTTGGCCAGCTGCGGGCCGAGCAGCACCAGCTCCCCCTCGCTGGCGGGTTGCTCCCCCGCCCCCAGGATAAGCGCCTGCATGCCGGGCAGCGGCAGGCCGATGGGCAACTGGGCCTGGCTCGGATCTTCCTGCTGCAGCTCCTGGGTGGTCACCACCACGGTCGTTTCGGTGGGGCCGTAGGTGTTGAAGAGGCGCACATCGGAGCGGCCCTGGCGCTGCCACTGGGCCAGCTGCTCGGGGTAGACCGCCTCGCCGCCGATGATAACGGTGGCCAGCCCGGAAGGTATCTGGGCCTGACCCGCCGTCAGCGCCACTACCCACTCGTTCCAGAACGCGGTGGGCAGGTCGAGGTGGGTGATCCCCATCTGCTCCACCCCGGCCGCAAAGGCGGGCATGGATTCGAGCAGGGCGTCGGTGCGCAGCACCAGGGTCGCACCGGCGCTCAGGGTGGCGAACACCTCCTCGATGCTGGCGTCGAAGTTGAAGGGGGCGAATTGCAGCATCCGCGCCTCTTCATCTAGGCGATAACGGCAGCGGGCGGCGGCGGCGAAGTGATCCAGCGCGCCGTGGCTCACTGCCACCCCCTTGGGCAGGCCGGTCGAACCCGAGGTGAACATCAGGTAGGCGACGGCGCGGCCGGCGGCCGGTTGGTTCAAGCGGTTATCGCTCACCAGATCCCCCGCCAGCAGGGTGCGCCCCTCAAACAGGCTGGCCAGCTTGTGACGGTACTCGGCCTGGGTGATCAGGGTCTTGACCTCCCCCAGCCGCAGAATATGGCCCTGGCGCTCCAGCGGCTGCTCGGGGTCGAGCGGCACGTAGACGGCGCCCGTCAGCAGCACCGCCAGCTGGGCGAAGATGGCCTGGGGGGTGCGGGCCAGCATGACCCCCACCTTGTCGCCGGGGGCGACGCCTGCGGCTTGCAGGGCCGCCGCCATCTGCTCGGATCTGGCCAGCAGCGCCTCGTAGCTGAAGCGGGCCTCTCCCTGCTCCAGCGCAACCTTGTCCGGGGTCTGGGCGGCGAAGTGGCAGAGCGCCTCCAGCACCGGCCGTGCCTTGATCACTTCATGGGTGGGGCCGGCGATCAGGGCGCTGGCTCGCTGCTCGGCCAGCCAGTCGGCCTTGAGCGCACCCAGGGTCTGGGCGGGCTCGGCCAGCCAGTGTTCCAGCAGGGCAAACAGGGTATCGGCGATGGCGGCCAGATCCCCCTGCTGGTAGCAGCCGGGGTTGGCGTCCAGATCCAGCCTGGGCTGGCCATCGACGCCGACCTGCACTTCGATGGTGAGATCCTCCACCGGGCCGGCACTGATGTTGAGAATATGGGCAGATAGCGGCCCGAAGCGGCGAGCGTGATCGAACGGCATGATGTTGACCAGGGGGCCGAACAGGCGCTTGTCGCCCCCCACCAGGCCGAGGTCGCGGCGCAGCAGCTCGTAGCGGTAGTGCTGGTGCTTGCGCACCCCGCGCTTGGCCTTGGCCACGGCGCCGGCGGCTCCCGCCAGATCCAACCCCTCTTCGAGCTCCAGAGCAAGGGGGGTGATGTTCATCTGCATGCAGGGCACGGTCAGGGAGGCCGAGCCGATGCGGTTCATCATCATCAGGCCGAGCAGGGTCTGACTCTGGCCGCTCGAAAGCGACAGCTGTGCCGAGAGGCCGGCCAGCAGCAGATCGGGCCAGCCCAGCTTGTGCTCGTCGGCAAAGCCGGTCAGGGATTGCCAGAGCGCCGCCGGCAGCGGGCGGCTCTCGCGGATAAATTCGGCGGCAATGGGGGCGCGGGTCTCGCCAAAGGACTTCACCTCTGGCCAGCCTTGCAGCTGCTCCTGCCAGAAGGCGCGGGCGGCGGCGTTCTTGCCGCTCTGCTCGCGGCTCGCCTCTTCCGCCAGCACCTCAGCCAGAGAGCCGAAGGGGGATGGGGAGTCCATCTCACCGGCCAGTCCCTCTGCATAGAGCTCGGCGATGCGCTGGAACAGCAGGGTGGTGCCAAAGCCGTCGAGGGCGATGTGGTGCACGCAGCTGTAGAGATAATCGCGGCCGGGGCCGCGCAGCAGGGCGAAGCGGCAGGGCGCCTCTTTGGTCAGCTCGAACGGGCGGCGCAGATCGGCCCAGGCCCAGGCGCGGGCCAGCGTCTCGTCGTCGCGCTCGAGGGAGACCTCTTCATAGGCCAGGGGCAGCTCGTGCGAGACGAAGCAGACCGTCTCCTTATCGTCTTCGAAGTGACCCTTGAGCGCCTCGCACTCCCCCACCGCCTTGGCGAGGGCTGCGGCCAGCATGGCCGCCTCGACCTTGCCGTCGAAGGCGATGCACTCGGCGGTGTTGAACATCGCCTTGTCGTCGTTCAGCAGATGACCGGACCATAGCCCCTGCTGGGGGATGGTCAAGGGGAAGCGGTTCATGGGGTCACCTCCAGCGTTTTTTGCTCGGCCAGCTTCTTCTCGATCAGGCGCCACCAACCGTTGAGGGTCGGCAGCTTGGCCAAGTCCACGAAGCCGAGCTCCACCCCGGCGGCGCGCCACTCGGTGAGCAGGGCCATGATCCGCACCGAATCCAGACCGTAGTCGATGAGGTTCTCGTCGGGGTCAAACTTCCCTTCCTCCTCGTCGATATGGCTCAGCAGCCGCGCCTTGAGCCCCTCGTACGTCAGCAGCGGATGGGTGGACAACGGATTGCTCTGGGCTGCAGAAGCGGAAGCCGGAGCAAGGGCCAGCACCTCCTCGCAGGGGATCACCTTGCCGCAGCGGGTCGCCACGTAGTCGAGCGCCATCTGGTGGTCGGCCAGGGAGAAGTCTGCCACCCCGTCCGCCAGGAAGAAGGGCTGGATGTCGCGCATGAAGGCGTCGCAGGCGGTCATCATGCAGCCGATATGGCCGTAGATGCCGCCGATGATCAGCTGATCCCGTCCCAGCTCCTTGAGCATCTGCTCGAGCTCGGAGCGCTGGAAGGCGCTGTAGCGCCACTTGACCAGCACGGTGTCGTCCCGCTCTGGGCAGAGTGCTGCCACCACCTGCTGCTGTTCGGGCCGCTTGTTGAGACCCGGGCCCCACATGTCGTTGAGCAGGGCGCGATCTTCGGGGGATTGATCCTTGGGCTGGGCGGTGTAGAAGACCGGAATGCCGAGGGCCTTGCACTGCTTGCGCACGGCGGCCAGGCGCTCGGTGAGCGCCGCGATCAGCGGGCTGTTCTCGCCGTAGAAGGCGGTGAAGTACTCCTGCATGTCGTGGATCAGCAGGGCGGCGCGTTTGGGATCCAGGGTCCAGTCGACCTTGTTGGCCTTCCACTGGCTTGGCATGGCGTAGTTGTTCAGGGTTGGGATAGCCATAACGTCATGATTCCTTTTAGTTTTATGCTGTTGTCAGGGGATTGCTGGCAGCGATGAGATGAGCGATACGCGCCCGCAGCCCCTGCTTGTCAATCTTGCCCACCGCCGTCATGGGCAGGGCGTCCAGGGTTTCGAAACGGTCGGGCAGCTTGAAGTCCGCCACTCCGCGCTCGCGCAGAAACTTGCGCAAGGCCAGCGCCTTGAGACCCGGCTCTGTGGTGACGATAAAGGCGCAGCTCTTCTCACCCATGGCGCTGTCGGGCATGGAGACCAGGGCCGCATGAGTGATGGCCGGGTGGTGCAGCAGCTGGTTTTCCACCTCTTCCGCCGCGATCTTCTCGCCGCCTCTGTTGATCTGATCCTTCTGCCGCCCCACCACGGTGAGGTAGCCCTCGGCATCCTGTACCACCAGATCGCCGGAGCAGTAGAAGCCCTCGGCATCGAACACCCGGACGTTGTGGGCCGGGCTCTGGTAGTAGCCGCGGAAGGTGTAGGGGCCGCGGGTGTGCAGGGCGCCAGGCTGGCCGGGGGCAACCGGGTTGCCCGCCTCATCGAGGATGCGCACCTCGTCGTCCGGGCTCATGGGGCGGCCCTGGGTGTGAATGACCTTCTCGTCGGGGTCGTCCAGCCGGGTGTAGTTGACCAGCCCCTCCGCCATGCCGAACACCTGCTGCAGCCGGCAGCCGAGCAGCGGCCCAATCTTGCTGGCTACCGCCTCTCCCAGCTTGGCGCCGCCCACCTGCAGCAAGTCGAGACTCTCGAGCCGAGTGCGCGCAGTGGGATCCGCTTCCGCGGCCTGCAGCCAGAGGGAGACCGCCGGCGGCACCAGCGAGGTGAGGTTGACCCGGTGGCGGGCGATCAGCGGGAAACAGCTGATGGGGCTGGGATCGGGGGCGAGCACCACGGCGCCGCCCGCCTCGAACACCCCGAGCGCCCCGGGGGAGCTCAGGGGGAAGTTGTGGGGCGCCGGCAGGGCGCACAGATAGCGGGTGTGGGGGCCGAGGCCGCAGAGATCAACGCTGCGACGCACGCTGTAGAGATAGTCATCGTGAGTGCGCGGGATGAGCTTGGGAGTGCCTGTGCTGCCGCCGGAGAGCTGGAAGAAGGCCACCTCGTCCGCCGGGGTCGGGGCAAATGTCACCGGCTCACTCTCATCCTGCTTCGCCAACCAGCGGGTCAGCCCCAGCTCCCCCCCATCACCATCCAGCAGCACCAGTTCGGCGCCGATGGCTGTCAGCAGCTCGCTCTCGCGACCCTTGCTCGCAAACAGCGGATGAGCCAGCGAGCCGATAAAGAGGCGCGGTGTGATCTGCTCGGCATAAGAGAGGAGCTCCAGCCGGTTGTGGCTAAAGAGCGCGTTGACCGGCGCGATGCCGGCCTTGAGCAGGGCGAAGAACACCAGATAGAACTCGGCCACGTTGGGGAGCTGCACCAAGGCGGTATCCCCCACCTCCAGGCCGTGGCGGGCCAGATTTGCGGCCAGCCGGCTCGAGGCGGCGTCCAGCTCGCCATAGCTGAAGCGACGATCGCCGCAGAGAATGGCCTCGGCATCGGGGGCCAGCTCGCACTGACGCGCCAGCATGGCGGTCAGGGGCTCGCCGCGCCAGTAACCCTTGGCTCGGTAGTGCTGGGCCAGCTCTTCGGGCCAGCGGGTATAGGGCAGGAAGCGGTTGGATCGAGTCATTGCGCCACCTCCGGACTCAGGCCCAGGGCTTTCAGATTCGGCTGCCCGCTCGGCCAGCCCAGGTATTGACGTTGGCTCATTGCGCCACCTCCAAATCCAGGCCAAGGGCCTTGAGCATGGTGCCCAGCTTGGTGCCGGTCTCGGCCCACTCCATGGCGGGATCCGAGCCCGCGACGATGCCGGCGCCGGCGAACAGCTCCACCTGGTGGCCATCGAGCACGCCGCAGCGGATCACCACGGCCCACTCGCCGTTGCCCTGGCTGTCACACCAGCCGACGATGCCGCTGAACAGGGCGCGCCGGAAGGGCTCCTGCTCGCGGATGAACTCGCGGGCCAGATCCGTGGGATAACCGCACAGGGCCGGGGTGGGATGGAGCTGGCAGGCAAGCGACAGCACTGAAGCATCGCTGCCGTGCAGCTGTCCCGCTATGGGGGTGCCCAGATGCCAGAGGGTGTCCGTGCTCATCAAGGAAGGGTGGGAGGGGATCGCCAGCTCGCGGCAGTGGGGCGTCAGCACCCGGCGGATCTCGTCGATCACCAACTTGTGTTCATGCTGATCCTTGCGAGAGGCCAGCAGCTCCCGGGCCACCGCCTCGTCCTGCGCCGGTTCGCTCGCCCGTCTGGCGGAGCCCGCCAGCGGGTGGGTGAACACCTCTCCCCCGCTGACCCGCAGCAGCAGCTCGGGGCTGGCGCCGAGCAGGCGGCGGCCCTGACCGAGCGGCAGGGAGAAGTGGAAGGCGTGGGGATTCTGGGCCATCAGGCGGGCCAGCACCCGCTTAGGGTCGGCGGGCTGATGCAGGGTGAGCGTCAACTTGCGTGACAACACCACCTTGGCGAGCTTGCCTTGGGCGAACGCATCCAGCGCAGCACTCACCGAGGCCTGGAATTCGCCAGACGCCGGGGTGCTCTGCACCGAGATGACACTGTTGGTCTCGGCGGCCTGCTCTGCCGCCTGTGCCAACGGGACAGGACGATCGCCCCGCTCATAGCGGCCGGGCACATAGAGACAGGAGGCTTCCGCCGGGTCGAAGGCGAAGGCGCCGATCAGCAAGGGATTGGCCTGGCCGGCGGCCCTGGCGGCAACCAGCGCGTCGGCAATCTGCTGTTCTAGCAAAGGCCATTCACAGGCGGGGGTGGTGATGGGCTGGCCCAGGTCAGTGGCACTGATCGTGCCCTGACCCGAGGTAAACAAGAAATCAGGCGACATCTTCGCCTCGGCAGGTGCGCCATTTTCCATTACTCGAGTATTCACGTTACACCCTCAAAGAAGATTCAAAATGATAATGATTATCAGTTTGACTTTGTGCGGCGGTAAAATACTCGCTTTGAAATCACGGGGTCAATGGGATTTTGAGTCGATAAAACAGGGGCTTTTCTGTGGATATTGGTGCCATGGCGCCGTGGCGGGCCTGCTGGCGCAGGGGATGACAACGCTACTCGAATGAACACGAATTGCCATCCCCATATGGGGGATGCGACAGAAACGGGACGAGGGAGCCCCCACTGGCGGCCGACCCGCTTTGCCCCTAAGATGGCGCCATCCGTTGTTGCCACCCATTTGATGGAACCTTCCCATGTTAAAGCACCTGCTTCTGCTCCCCTTCGCCCTGCTGCTGGCGGCCTGCTCCCTCACCCAGTACAGCGTCAGCGAGGGCGAGATCAACCAGTACCTCAAGGAGCGAGTCGCCTTCGAGAAACAGCTGGGGATCCCCGGCATCATGTCGAGCAAGATCCGCCTGGACGACATGGAGAGTCGCATCGGTCGCAACCAGACCGACAGGGTCGAGCTTGATGCCGCCGGCGATCTGCAGGTGGCGAGCCCCCTTGGCAGCCAGCAGATGAAGATCCGCCTCTCCCTCAGCGCCCGCCCGGACTATGTGGCGGAGCAGGGCGCCATCTACCTGCGTGACCTCGAACTCATCTCGGTCAAGACAGAGCCGGCCGACGTGGGCGCCGCCCTCACCCCGCTGCTGCCCACCTTCAACCAGTCCCTCTCCCTCTTCCTCTCCCAGACCCCCGTCTATCGGCTCGATGGCAGCCGCAAGAACGAGGCGCGTATCAAGGAGAAGGTCGAGGCCCTCAAGGTGGAGCCGGGTCGCCTGGTGATCCCCTTCAAGCTGATGTAACCCCTGCCGCCGCGCCCCTCCTCTTCCCGGGACCCGGGCGCGGTTTTTCGCTTCTAAAGTCCCCTCCCTTGCCTCATAATGCACACCATTCTCATTTAGATTCATGAGAAGCGTCATAATAAAATCAAACATATGGGTGAAAAGGACATGAGAAAGACCGTACTGGTGCAGGCGATCGCCTGTGCACTGCTCAGCAGCGCCGCGCACGCTGCCGTCAAGGTGGAAGACAAGACCTTCAACACCGCCGCCAGCATGCTGGCCTATACCGAATTCGAACTCTCCGGCGAGCCGCTGGCCGAGGCCCTGGGGCTGGATCTGGACGTGCTGGACGCCAACCGCGCCGATGAGCCGACCCCCTTCGACTTCGCCGCCGGCATCGAATCCTACGAGTATTCCGAAGAGGCGATGTACGCCCTCAACTACCAGTCCGGCATGGGTCCGCACCTGGTGAACGGGCCGCAGAACCTGGCCCGTGGCGGCACCCTGGCCGACCTTGGCAAGCGGGTGCTGGCCATGGCCGACGCCGTCGGCTTCCCGGCCGATGAAGTGCCCCAGGGCATGTATCCCCTCTCCCTGCCCTACGCCTCCGCCAATCCGGAGTTCGCCCAGGCGGTGAACGCCGCCCCGGTCAACGGCGATCAGCTCACCATCAAGACCGCCAAGGGCACGGAAAAAGCGGTCAAGACCCAGGTGCCGGCCTACTTCCGCGACTACGCCACCCTGCGCTGGAGCGGCAGTGACAACCTGCTGGTGCCGGCGGCCGTGGGCGGCATCCTGCTCAAGGAAGTGATGTGGTCCCAGGACTTCCTCGGCGGCATGCACGTGGCCGAGAGCGATGAAGAGGTGGAAGCCGCGTCCGCCACCATGGATCAGGATGGCAAGCACAAGCTCGGCGTCTCCGCCGCCGACGGCTTCAACGGCATGATGCTGACCGAGCAGTCCATCGACAAGCTGGCCATCATGCAGAACCAGCTCGGCTTCGACGGCAAGCAGCTCGGCGCCAAGATCAGCCCCCAGTACGATCCGGCCAAGGGGGTTGTCTACTTCCCCCATCAGGTGAAAGTGACCGAGACCAGCAAGAATGAGGTCGGCGCCATCGGCAAGCTGGAGGTGGTGGACGGCTCCGCCCAGCTGCGCGACGCCTGGATGCTGCTGTGGCCCCTCTCCGAGTTCTACGCCTTCAGCGATCAGCGCACGGCCAACACCAACCAGAACCCGGCCTTCCACGCCGTGTTTGACGGCGCCCCCTTCGCCGCCGCGCCGGCCGCCAACAAGGCCAATGATCTGGGCAAGGCGGTGGCGGGCAGCGATGCCTTCTCCCTGGCGCTGAATCTCTCCAACCTGACCTTCAAGAACCTGGCCGCCCTGCACTTCGAGCCCAAGGCCGGTACCCTGGTGGACAGCTGGCAAGGGGGCAAGCAGGGCACTCACGTCACCACCTTCGACGCCGCCTACGCCCTGGTCGCCCTGCAGATCTTCCAGCGCGCCCAGGATGCCCTGCCGGTCGGCTACGCCGCCGGTGACAATGGCGAGCTGAACCTCAAGACCAAGCAGGGTCAACAGGCGCTCGAGCTGGTACGCAAGCAGGCTGACTTCATCCTCGGCAAGCTGGTGGGCAAGAACGGCCTGGTCCACGACGGCCTGACCCTGGGCGGGGCGCTGGACGCCGGTCAATCCATGGAGGCGCAGTTTGCTGCCATCCGTGGCCTGACCGCCGCCTTCCTAGCCACCTCGGATGCCAAGTACCGCACTGCCGCACGGGATCTCCTCATCGCCACCGACAAGGCCTACTTCAATGCCAAGGCGGGCACATGGCTGGCGGGCAAGCAGGGTGAATACACCCCCTGGACCCAGGCCGCCATCTCCGGCGCCCTGCGCTCTGCCATGCTGAACCTGCGCAACGAAGGGGCCGAGAAGGCACCCGAGCTGGAGCTGGCCAAGCTGACCGGCCAGTACGTCAGCTGGTTCCGTGGCACCGTCAACGGCGGCATGCAGATGGCCGAGTGGGTGGGCGACTCCGGCGAGAACGTCATCGACGGCGCCGGTGGTGACACCGACGAAGACGGCGTGCCCCAGGTGACCGCCGCCGGTGGCAAGCACGGCACCGCCATGGTGATGGCCGGCAAGGCCATCGTCAGCGAATAAGTCTGCGATGACCGCATGAAAAAGGGAGCCTTCAAGGCTCCCTTTTTGTTGGTCTCGATCTCATCAGGCGAGCTTGGCCAGCATCTCCTTGGTCACCAGCACTATGCCCTGCTCGGAGCGGTAGAAGCGACGGGCATCCTCGTCCGCGTTCTCCCCCACCACCAGGCCATCGGGCAGCTTGCAGCCCTTGTCCACCACCACCCGGCGCAGGCGGCAGCCCGCCCCCACTTCGACCCCGGGGAAGATCACCGCCTGATCCAGGGTGCAGAAGGAGTGCACCCGCACATTGGTGAAGAGCACCGAGTTCAGCACGAAGGAGCCGCTGACGATGGAGCCGCCCGCGAACATGGAGTTGATGGTCATGCCGTGCTGGCCGTTTCTGTCCTGCACGAACTTGGCGGGGGGCGACATGTTCTGGCTGGTCCAGATGGGCCAGTTCTCGTCATAGATGTCGAGCTCGGGCACCACGGAGGCGAGATCCATGTTCGCCTCCCAGAAGGAGTCCAGGGTTCCCACGTCGCGCCAGTAGGGCTTTTGCCCCTCCTTGGCTCCGACGCAGGAGATGGTGAAGGGGTGGGCAAAGGCCTTGCCCTCTCCCACGATACGCGGGATCACGTCCATGCCGAAGTCGTGCTTGGACTCCTGGTTGTGGATGTCCTCCTCCAGCAGCTGATAGAGGTATTCCGCATCGAAGATGTAGATCCCCATGGAGGCCAGGGAGACCTGGTCATTGCCCGGCATGGCGGGCGGATTGGCCGGCTTCTCCACGAAGGCGCGGATCTTGCGCTGCTCGTCGATGTCCATGACCCCGAAGGCGGACGCCTCCGCACGCGGTACCTCGATGCAGGCCACCGTCACCTTGGCGCCGAGGCGCACGTGATCGAGCAACATGGCGGCGTAGTCCATCTTGTAGATGTGATCCCCCGCCAGCACCACTATGTATTTGGGGCCGTAGTCACGAATGATGTCGACGTTCTGGTAGATGGCATCGGCGGTTCCGCGATACCAGTGCACCTCGTCCACCCGCTGCTGGGCGGGCAGCAGATCGATGAACTCGTTCATCTGATAGCGCAGGAAGGACCAGCCGGATTGCAGGTGGCGCAGCAGGCTGTGGGACTTGTACTGGGTGACCACACCCACCCGGCGAATGCCGGAGTTGATGCAGTTGGAAAGCACGAAATCGATGATGCGGAACTTGCCGCCGAAATGGACGGCAGGCTTGGCGCGATTGTCGGTCAACTGCTTCAGGCGACTACCGCGTCCCCCTGCGAGCACCAAGGCCATACTCTGATTCAATAGTTGCCGTGCTTTGGCTGTGTCTACGGGTTCTAGCAACATATCTACCTCTGCTCTGTTGGGGCTGTTTTCAACCCATCTTCGCTTTTTTTGCGAACTGTGAAAGTGTTTTCACTCACATTTAGTCGCTTTCCGACGGCCCTTTTCATGGAGTTGCGTGAGTACTCAAGCGTTGTGCCGGCGGCTTGGTTAGAATTTCTACATCACGAGCATCATCAAGGATGAAACGATGTTGAATAAACACGAGGGAAATCTGCTGCTGGTCAGTGCCCTGGTCTGCATTCCCATGCTGTTGCTGCAGGGGCTCTGGCTTGCGCCTCCGGCCTCCCCTCTCACCCTGCTGCTGGTCCTGATGACCACCCTCATCGGTTTTGCCCTGCTGCTCTTTCTCACCCACAGCGTGCGCAAGGGGGAGCGGGAGAGGCAGGAGCAGCGCTGGCTGCTGGCGCTGCAACAACGGGATCCCGCCATGCTGGAGAGTCCGCAGGCACAAACGGCGCTACGCCAGCTGCTTGCCTCCTTCAGTGAAGCCGAACTCGATGCACATCGCCAGATAAGCGAGCTGCAGCAGCAGGCGACTCAGGACGAGATGACGGGCCTGCGCAACCGCCATGCGTTCAGGCGCGATCTCACCGAGCTGCTGCTGCAGGAGACGACCCAGACCGCCATCCTGGTGCTGATCCGCGCCACCGAGCTTGCCCGCCTCAACACCCAGCGCGGCTTCCAGTCCGGGGATGCCTACATCCGGGATATTTCCAACCTCATCAATCTGGTGGTCAACCGCTTTCCCGGGCACCAGGTCTATCGCATCTCGGGCTCTGATTTTGCGGTGCTGCTCCCCTCTGACATCAACATTCCGCCCCATTTGCTGGGGCAGGAGTTCAAGCGGGCCTTCGATCACTATCATCGGGAGCGGGAACTGGAAAATGTGGCCTACACAGGGCTGACCCAGCTCTCCCGCGCGCAGAATATCGAGGCTATCCTGGCCCGCGCCGATCTCGCCCTGGCACGGGCCCAGACTGAAACCATCAACGGCTGGGCCATCCAGCAGCATGATCACTCCAGCAACCTCCATGGCCAGCAGCACTGGAAGAGAGTGCTGGAGGATCTGCTGTCGCAGCCGGATTGCATCACGCTCTACAGCCAGCCGGTGCAGTCGTTCAATCGGGACATGGTGCCCTACCAGGACATCTCTGCCCGCTTCAGCAATCGAGAGGGCATACAGCTCCCCACAGACACGCTCTTTGCCATGGCACAGCGACTGGAAATGCTGATGCGGCTGGAGCAGATGCTGATCACCCATGTCATGCGCCAGTATCGCGCCTTCGACCAGCAGACCCACCGCTGGGGGCTCAACCTCTCCAGCTGCCTGCTGCAGAACAGCGCCTTTTTGATCTGGTTTGATCACCAGCTGCAAAAGGATGCGAACATCAGCGCCAATCTGGTCTTCGCCCTGGATGAAGAGCACCTGAAACACAACATGGTCGGTGGAAAGCGGCTGTTTGAACTGCTCAGGCGCCATGGCAGTCGCTCCACCATTCGCAACTTTGGCAAGGGGATGGACTCCTTCACCCTGCTTCATGAGCTGAGGCCGGATTATGTGAAGCTGGATCCGCTGCTGCTTGGCACCCTGGAACGGGACATCGCCAACCAGCAGTTCGTGCGGATGATAGTCGACGTCTCCCATCGCATGGGCTGTCTAGTGATAGCGGAAGGGGTGGAGGAGCTCGGTCAGAAGCAGTTGTTGGAAGGCATGTATGTGGACGGATTGCAGGGGTATCTGATCGCACGGCCCCAGGAACTGAGGCCCGACATTCCCCATCCGGGGGTCTTCACTGGGGACGTTTCAACTTCAGCAGGGTCAGAATGATGTCATTGAGCTGGCGATAGCGCTCCAGCTCCTTCTGATCGTAACGGGTCGCCAGCATGGTCGGGTTGTGGCGGTTCTTGAGGTAACGGTTGATCTGCAGGCGATTGAAGCCGGCCACCTTGTAGACCTGTCCCAGCAGAGCATTGAGCTCTTCGTCATCCAGCCCGGCCCGGGCCAGATAGTCCTCCTGGGACGGGCTCTCCAGCTGGCAGCTCTGCTTGTCGAGATGGCCGCTCTCCTGCAGGTAGGCGAGCCACTGCTCCACATAGAGCGGCTTGCAACCGGCCAGCAGATCGAAATAACCCACCGCATCGCAGCGGCAGCCGGTCAGCAGCACCAGGGCCAGGGCGTCGCTGTCGCACTGGAAGGTCACGGGACCGCTCTGGCCCCAGTCCAGCGCCTGCACCCGGATCCGGGCCCGCGCGCCCGCCGCTGTGGTCACGTCAAAGACAAACATGGCACCTCCCGATCGGCAAAGGGTTGATGATGACCCATCTCGGCGACGGGTGCAAAGCCAAATCGCCCGCTCACGCTGGCGACCAGCCGGGAACAAAAAAACCGACGGCCTCGCAGCCGTCGGTTCTGGTCTCGGCGATGGCGCGCATCGGGGCCATCAGTGCAGCACGGTTCAGGCGTCCAGCTCAACCAGCGCCTTGGCCAGCTCGATGGGCTCGAGCTCCTGGCCTTCCAGATCGGCGTTCCAGTTCGGGCCGACCAGCACATCGTCTTCGTCCAGATCGTTGATCCAGATGTCGAGGAACTCTTCCAGCTCGATCACTTCCGGCTCGTAGTCCGCCCACTCGTCCACGCAGTGCAGACGGGCATCGCCCTCGGCAGACCAGAGCGGCATGACGTCGGCATCTTCGAACTCGGCGGAGCGGCACACCACCCAGTCTTCACCGTAACGCAGACCCCACACCTGACCCGACTCGCGGACTTCTTCGATGAACAGCTGGAAATTGGCGTCAAGATTGTCAGTTAGTTTGCTCATGGGGGTCTCTCTCTTGCAGGCGGTCGGCCAACGCTGGCCAATAATGGGGCTGATGGTGTCCCAAAAGCCCCCCAGACTCAAGCCTTATCCCCAAAAAGGCGGGGATAAGCGCCATCAGGTACGATATTGGGCGACCAGTGCCCCCAACTCATCACAGGAGAGCGTCAGCTGGCTTGCCGCCTGCTCGGTCAACCGGTTCTGGGCCAGGGCATCCGCCGCCAGCTCGGTGATGGCCACCAGCCGCTGGTTGATCTCCTCGGCCGCCCTGCTCTGCTCGGCGGCGGCGGTGGCGATCTGGCTGTTCATCGCATTGATGGTGTGCACAGATCCATCGATGGCATGAATGGCGCCGTCGGCGTCACCGGCCCGGTCCGCGGTCGAGCGGGAGAGTTGCTGCAACTGGGTGATGCCGCTGACCACCCGGCCCGCCCCCTCCTGCAGCCGCTGGATCATCTGCCGGATCTCGTCGGTGGAGCTGTGGGTGCGGGTCGCCAGAGTGCGCACCTCGTCGGCCACCACCGCAAAGCCGCGCCCCTGCTCCCCGGCCCGGGCCGCCTCGATGGCGGCGTTGAGGGCCAGCAGGTTGGTCTGCTCCGCCACCCCCCGGATCACGTCGAGCACCGAGCCAATCTGCTGGGTCTCCTGCTCGAGCCGGCTCACCGCCTGCACCGTCTCCACCATCTCGTCCGCCAGCTGGCTGATGGTCTCCCGGGTCTGGGCCACCACCTGGCGCCCGTGCCGGGCGAGGTTGAGCGCGGAGTCCGCCGCCTCGGCGGCCTGGGCCGCGTGCTGGCCCACCTCCCGGCTGCTCACCGTCATCTGTTCCATGGCGCTGGCCACCCGCAGGGTGTCCTGCTCCTGGCCGGTGACGATGGCGCCTGTCCGATCGACGACCTGGGCCAGCTGGTGCGCCTGCTCCCGGTTCTGGGCCGTGATCTGCTGGCTGCGCCCCACCAGCTGCGCCATCTGGCCGGCGAAGAGGTTGAAGTTGACCGAGAGCTGGCTCAGCTCGTCCCGGCCCGACTCCGGCAGCCGAAAACGCAGATCCCCCTCCCCCCTGGCGATGTTGCCGAGGGCCGATACCGACTGGGAGAGGGGCACCACTATGCTGCGCACTATGAGTCCGACCACGGCAAACAGCAGGAGGGCCAGCACCAGGCCGACCCCGAGCAGGGTGCGCAGCACCTCCTGATACTGGGCTTCGACGTCGTCCACATAGACGCCGGTGCCGATGATCCAGTCCCAGGGGGCGAAGCGCTTGATGTAGGAGATCTTGCGCACCGGCTCCTCCACCCCGGGCTTGGGCCAGTAGTAGGCCACCTCCCCGGCCCCCTGCGCCCGCGCCAGATCGGCGAAGGCCACGAACAGCCTGAGCCCCTGCTTGTCCTCCACCCCGGAGAGATCCTTGCCGTCCAGCTCGGGTTTCATGGGGTGCATAACCATGGTGGGGTGGCTGTCATTGATCCAGAAGTAGTCATCGGCGCCATAGCGCAGCCCCTTGATCAGCGCGAGGGCCTCGGCCTTGGCGCTCGCCTCGTCGAGCTCTCCCTTGCGCACCCTGGCCTCCAGCCCCGCCACCAGGCTGTAGGCGGTGTCCACCTGGGCCCGGGTCTGACGGCTCTTCTCCCCCATCAGCCCCTGATGATAGATCTGCAGGCAGAAGAACAGCAGCAGTCCCAGCAGCGCCAGCACCATCAGGGTCACCAGCGACAGGCGCCGACCGATACTCCATTGTCTCAACATACCCCAGCCCCGCAGCAGCTACATATCCTTAACACAAGGTATGCCGCCACGGCGCGCCCTGTCCACGATGTCAGCAAAAGCAGTGCCAAAAACATGATCCAGCCCCAAAAACAAGAAAGGGTGCCCAGTGGCACCCTTTCTTGTTGTCGACCGGATGACGGGATCACCGCTCCCAGTACACCTCTTCCAGGCTGTCTTCCTTCTCCGGCAGGCCGCGGGAGAGACGCGGGCTGCTCTGGGCCAGCACCTCGTAGCTCACCCGGTTGGCGTACTTGCACACCTGGGCCAGGGAGGAGTAGGTGAGGAACTCGGAGAGGTGCTTGGCGGAGTTCGGCACATTCATGCGGTGATAGGCGTTGGCCACCATGTCGTGCAGCACGGCGGACAGGGCACCGTCCCCGGCGCCATTGGTGTTCTTGATCTTCTCCGGGCCGCCCATGTAGGGGGATATATGGGAGTAGATCCGCGCCGGCTTGCGGCACTTCTCGCGGGCCATGGGGCGGCTGAACTCATACATGTTGAACTCGGGGATGACACCGGGCAGCAGGGTATGGGTGGTCTCGCGCTTGTAATCCTCGTCGGTGTAGCTCGCCATGTAGAGGCCGATGGGACCGGCGGTGCAGAGCACCATGTCGGCCCAGTCCAGCGCCTTGTCGGCGGCGCCGAGCGGATCTTTTATCCCGGTCAGGGCCTCGGCTTCGTCCTCGTTCATGGCGAGCACGGTCACGTTCTCGCTGATGAAGTCACGCCACCACTGGGGGTTCTCGTCGATGACGAAACGGGTGCCCAGGGTCAGCACCACGGGCACACCGGCCTCGCGGGCATAACGGACGGCAGCCATGGCGGCCTCCTTCATGGGGGTGCCGTCGGCGCCGCGCACCAGGTAGGCGGTGATCACCAGGGCGGAGGAGTCCTTGATGATGGCCTCCGGGATGTGCGCCACGTCCAGGTGGTCCATCTTGCCGGCGTTGATGCCGAAGCTGCGCTCGCCCCCTTCGGTGATGAAGGTGAAGCAGCGACCGACCGGGCCGTCCACCGGCTGCAGGTAGTCGAGGTTGACCCGGGAGGAGGTGTTGCACAGATAGCGGTAGGCGTAGCTGCCGATGCGGATGTCCTGGCTCATCACCCCGAGCAGGATGGAGTGGGAATCCGCCAGCACAGAGTAGTTGTGCATGGTGTTGCCTATGGTGCCGCCGGCAAATTCGCTCACCACCATGTTGTTGGCCTTGAGCTCTTCATAGACCCGCTCGGCCACGTCGTCGGAGATGAGCATGGAGTGGCCCTTGCTCAGGCCGTACCGGTTCAGAAAGTCCTCGTCCACATGGGCTTCGATATCCACCAGAGTCTGATCTATGCCCACCACATAGGCCTTGCCCAGTTCGGTGAGCTGGGGATTTTGCGGGATCAGGGGATCACGCCTGTCGACCGGGAAGTAGTGTTTGGACTTGCGCTGACCGGGAAATTTCATGGCAATCTTCTGTGCTCTGGGGGAAAGAGGGGCGGGATTTTAACACAATCCACCCCGCCGAAAAGTCGCACGATTAAATTTTGAGGTCAGTATAGGCAAGGGTTTGCGAGGAAAACGTTTGATCTTTCCCCATCAAAAAACCACCTCGCGCTGAGGTGGTTTTTCGCACTCAAGTGGCCCGGGCCTCAGCCGAATGACAGCCCCTGCACCAGCGCCAGCACCGAGAAGAGCCCCAGGGCCAGCCAGAAGAACAGGGTGCCGAAGAGCCGTGGCTTGTTCGGCGCCTTTGGGATCTGGATGCCGATGGCGTGCAGGATGCGCCCCACCAGCAGCAGCAACCCACCCAGATGCAGCCAGAGCGCCCCCACCCCGGCCAGTTCGCACAGGGCCATCAGCAAGAGGGTGAGCGGCACATACTCGGCGAAGTTGCCGTGGGCACGGATGGCGGAGAGCATCTCGGGCGCCTCCCCTTCCCCTATCATCACCTTGAACTGGGCGCGGCGCTTGACCACCCAGAACGAGAGCAGCAGGAACAGGAGCCCCAAGAGGCCTGCGTAGATCAGCGTGATATGCATCATCAAGACACTCCTTTATCGTTGAACCCAAACACCAGGCGCGCATAGTCGCGGCCGTGAAGACCCTTCACGCCAGCTCGCGGCAGATCAGCGACACCATCATGCGGATGTGGGCCTGATCGCTGTTGAGGGCCGGTATGTAGTGGAACTGCTCTCCCCCCGCGTCCATGAAGACGGCGCGGTTCTCGACCTGGATCTCCTCCAGGGTCTCGAGGCAATCCGCCGAGAAGGCCGGGCAGATCACATCGAGCCGCTTGACCCCTTGTTCCGCCAACTGGGCTATGGTGACGTCGGTATAGGGCTTGAGCCACTCCTGCTTGCCAAAGCGGGACTGGAAGCTGGCACTCCACTGCTCGGGGGACAGACCCAGCGCCTCCGCCAGCAGGGCGGCGGTGCGGCGACACTGGTGACCGTAAGGATCCCCCTCGTCCTCGCTGCGCTGGGGAATGCCGTGGAAGGACATCAGCAGGTGCTCACCCTGGCCCTGCTGCTCCCACTGGCGACGCACGCTCATGGCCAGCGCCTGAATGTACTCAGGGTGGTTGTGGTAGTCGCGGATGAGGCGCATCACCGGCAGGTGGCGCTCCTTCTTCATCACCCGGGCCCAGCCGTCGAACACGGCGGCCGTGGTGCTGGCGGCATACTGCGGATAGAGCGGCAGCAGTATCACCCGGTTGACCCCCTGGGCCTTGAGCGCCTGCCAGCCCTCGTCGAGGGAGGGCGAGCCATAGGTCATGGCCAGCACCACGGGCACATCGACCCCTTCCCGCTTGAGCTCCTGCTCCAGCGCCGCCCGCTGCCGCTGGCTGATGGCCATCAGGGGCGATCCCTGCTCGGTCCAGACCTGCTGATAGAGCTTGGCGACTCTGGGGGCCCGAAACGGCAGTATGGCGAAGGTCAGCAGCGGGGCCCACAGCAGGCGAGGTATCTCGACCACCCTGGGGTCCTGCAGGAACTGACTGAGAAAGGCCTTGACGGCCGCCGAGGTTGGCGCCGCTGGGGTCCCAAGATTGACGAGCAAGATCCCGGTTTTCGTGGTCACGTTAGCGTCCTGTCGTGGGGTGTTTGTCGTGCTTGTGATAATGCAAGAAAGGGCCCTGTATGGACCCTTGTCTCAATGTCGTTGCCCCGCGAGTGCCCCATGGCGTGGCAAGAGGATTGCCAGCACGCCGGGCAATGCCGGTGGCAAGACCAGATTTAGCCGAGGATCGCCGCCAGCTGCTGGCTGACCAGATCCACCGGCTGGGTGCCGTCGATCTTGACGTAACGGGTGTTGCCCGCTTCCGCTTCCTTGCCGTAGAAGCCGATGAGCGGCGCAGTCTGCTGATGGTAGACATCCAGACGCTTGCGCACCGTGGTCTCTTCGTCGTCGGCACGGATCACCAGATCCTCGCCGGTCACGTCATCCTTGCCTTCCACTTTCGGCGGGTTGAACACCACGTGGTAGGTACGGCCGGAGCCGGAGTGCACGCGGCGGCCGCTCATGCGCTTGACGATCTCTTCGTCCGGCACGTCGAACTCCAGCACGAAGTCCACCACCACACCGGCATCCTTCATGGCTTGCGCCTGGGGAATGGTGCGGGGGAAGCCGTCCAGCAGGAAGCCGTTGGCGCAATCCGGTTGCGCAATACGTTCTTTGACCAGGCCGATGATGATGTCGTCGGAGACGAGCTGACCTGCGTCCATCACGGCCTTGGCCTTGAGGCCCAGCTCGGTGCCCGCCTTGATCGCCGCACGCAGCATGTCGCCGGTGGAGATCTGCGGAATACCGTGTTTTTCCATGATGAACTGAGCCTGGGTACCCTTGCCGGCACCCGGTGCTCCCAACAGAACAATGCGCATACACGCTCCTAATTGATTGGTTATTCAATTCTTGAGAAGGCAAAAAACTACACGTTTTCGCCCATATTAACAAGCTCGCCCCGTGTGAGTGGCCAGATTATCACCACTCCCTGGCGCCGTCTCTGCGACCAAAGACGCAGGCCCCTGCCACCAAAAATGATTGAAAATGCAGCAACCACCAGGGCGACCGACGCCGCCCCGGGGGCGGCGTCGACCAAAAAAAAGCCCACTGCCTTGCAGTGGGCCAATCACATCACGCCTGGAGTAGCAGACGGTTGATACGGGAGACGAAGCTCGCCGGATCATTGAGCCCGCCCTGCTCCGCCAGCTGGGCCTGCTCGTGCAAGAGGGCGACCCACTCGCCGAACAGCGCCTCGTCTTCGATGGCGCCCAACTTCTTCACCAGGGCGTGGTCGGGGTTGAGCTCCAGGATGTACTTCTGCTCCGGCACCGGCTGACCGGCGGCGCGCATCAGCTTGATCATCTGGGTGCTCATGCCGTGGTCGTCGGTGACGATGCAGGAGGGGGAGTCGGTCAGGCGGTGGGTGACACGCACCTCTTTCACCGCATCGGCCAGGCTCTGCTTGACCCGTGCCACCAGACCGGCGTTGGCCTTTTCAGCCTCCTCCTGGGCCTGCTTGGACGCCTCGTCCTCCAGCTCGCCGAGATCCAGCTCGCCACGGGTGACGGAGACCAGCTGCTTGCCGTCGAACTCGGTGAGGTGGCTCATCAGCCACTCGTCGACCCGCTCCCACATCAGCAGCACTTCGACCCCCTTCTTGCGGAAGATCTCCAGATGCGGGCTGTTCTTGGCCGCGGCATAGGAGTCGGCGGTGATGTAGTAAATCTTCTGCTGGCCTTCCTTCATGCGGCCAACGTAGTCCTCGAGCGACACTGTCTGGGCCTCGCCCTCGCCGGCGGTGCTGGCAAAGCGCAACAGCTTGGCGATCTCTTCGCGGTTGGCGTAATCCTCGGCCGGGCCCTCTTTGAGCACATTGCCGAACTCGCTCCAGAACTTGGCGTACTTCTCGCCGTCCTCTTTCGCCAGCTTGTTCAGCATGGTCAGCACCCGCTTGGAGCAGGCCTTGCGCAGGGAGGCGGTCACCTTGTTGTCCTGCAAAATTTCACGACTGACGTTGAGCGGCAGATCGTTGGAGTCCAGCACCCCTTTGACGAAGCGCAGGTAGGTCGGCATAAACTGCTCGGCGTCGTCCATGATGAAGACGCGCTGCACGTAGAGCTTGAGACCGTGCTTCTGCTCGCGGTTGTAGAGGTCGAACGGTGCGCGGGCCGGGATGTAGAGCAGGCTGGTGTACTCCTGAGCCCCTTCAACCCGGTTGTGGCCCCACAGCAGGGGATCTTCGAAGTCGTGGGCGACGTGCTTGTAGAACTCCTGATACTCCTCGTCCTTGATGTCTTTGGGGTTGCGGGTCCAGAGCGCGGTGGCGCGGTTGACCTGCTCCCACTCCCCCGGGGTCCCGACTATGGTTTCACCGTCCTCTTCGCGATCCGGAGTACCCTCCTTGAACATCTCCACCGGCACGCTGATGTGGTCGGAGTATTTGGCAACCACGGAGCGCAGGCGCCAGTCGTCCAGGAACTCCTCTTCATCGCTGCGCAGGTGCAGGATGACGTCGGTGCCGCGACCCTCTTTGGTCACGTCAGCCACGGTGAAGGAGCCTTCCCCTTCGGATTCCCACTGCACGCCCTGGCCCGGCTCTGTGCCGGCGGCGCGGGAGATGACGGTCACCTTGTCGGCGACGATGAAGGCGGAGTAGAAGCCCACCCCGAACTGACCGATCAGCTGGGAGTCCTTGCCTTGATCACCGGAGAGGTGCTTGAAGAACTCGGCGGTACCGGACTTGGCGATGGTACCCAGGTGCTCGATCACCTGGTCCCGGGTCATGCCGATACCGTTGTCCGAGATGGTCAGGGTCTTGTTCTCTTTGTCCACCACCAGGCGCACGCGCAGCTGGCCGTCGTTTTCGAACAAAGAGGCATCGGAAAGCGCCTTGAAGCGCAGCTTGTCCGCCGCATCGGATGCGTTGGAGATAAGCTCGCGCAGGAATACTTCTTTGTTGGAGTAGAGGCTGTGAGCCATCAGGCTCAGCAGTTGTTTGACTTCAGTCTGAAAGCCGTGGGTTTCGGCGTGAACACTTTGGGTCATCGACCAGTCCTCAAAACGTCGGGTTGAACAGATTCACAACCTAGATGGGGCTGGCCCACCAAATATCAAGGGGCCAGAGTGCAAACTTGAGAGCAAACTTGCACACTGGCCCCTTGTTGCGGGCTCGGATGGCCACATTTTGTACTACCCGGCCAAACCTGTTGATGGGCCGTCGCGAGAAGCCGTCAGCAAGGTGTCGATCCGCGCAGGAAGCGGAACGTATAGGCATACATGAGCCCCTGGTTTCACATAAGCGAGCAGCACATGAGCCTTGATCACGGTTTAGCAGCAGGCACATAAGCAGGTTTAGATGCGCTGACGCCCCATCAGGGAGTGGGAGAGCGTAGTGCCATCCACCAGCTCCAGCTCGCCCCCCACCGGCACCCCGTGGGCGATGCGGCTCACCTCCACCCCGGCGGCGCGGGCCATGTCGGCGATATACCAGGCGGTGGCATCCCCCTCTATGGTGGGATTGGTGGCGAGGATCAGCTCCTTGATGTGCTCATCCTTCAGGCGCCGCTCCAGGATCTCCAGCCCCAGCTCCTCCGGGCCTATGCCGTCCAGCGGCGACAGGTGACCCATCAGCACGAAGTAGCGGCCGGAGAACTGGCCGGTCTGCTCGATGGCCGCCACGTCTGCCGGGCTCTCCACCACGCAGAGCAGACCATTCTCCTCGCGCTTGGGATTGGCGCAGATCTCGCAGCGATCGTTCTCGGTGAAGGTGCGGCAGTGGCTGCAGTGACCGATTTCGGTCAGCGCCCGATTGAGCAGGGAGGCCAGACGCAGGCCGCCGCTGCGCTCGCGCTCCAGCAGGGTGAACGCCATGCGCTGGGCCGACTTGGGGCCCACGCCCGGCAAGACCTGCAGCGCCTTCATCATCTCATCGAGCAGGGGACTGAATTTCATGGGGATATCCTTTAAAGCCGCGCCGAAGGGAGGCGTCGGCCCGCTTGCCTGACGCAGCGCCGACTCCTCCATCCGAACCTATCTTGTTGGCGCAGGACTATACCCGAGCCGGCCCCGAGCGCCAATGGCCGGATCCCCGTCGGGTGGAGCAAGGCTGCCTTGCACTCAGGTTAGCAAGTGACCCATCGTAGCCACCAACAAGTACGGCACCCGATGCAGAAATCGGGATCCGCAGTCACAATGCCGTTATTAGGGAGAGAGCCAAGAGGGTTCTATATCACCGGCCGGTCACAACTCTTGACGCGACAAGGTGATGAATTCGACATCCGGGTGACAACCCCTGCCCCATCGGATGGGCCGACCTCTCGACGACATACCGACGACCCATTGATAAAATGGCTGCAACAGGGCGCAAGGCAGTGTTAGCAGGCCTGGAGAGAGCAGAACGGCGGCTAAAATGTTTAGTTTTGCTATTTGAAAGGTGTTGGTCGTAAAGAAAAAAAAAAGAACAAAAAGGCCCCTATATTGACCCATATGTTGAGCAAGATCCGGTTTCTAACGCCTCCCTCTTCTGTTTTTTAATCGACCAGATAGCATGTCCCAGATGGCAACCAGCTTTGCAACAAACATTTCCTCGCACGAATCTTTTAGCAGGGCGCTTTTTACATCGGAGTAAACATGGGGATTTATATAAGGAAGAGCATTGCTGTTGGCCCTTTTCGTTTCAATCTATCAAAATCTGGGCTAGGTGTTTCTGCTGGTCTTAAAGGCCTAAGAATTGGAACAGGTCCAAGGGGAAACTATGTCAGAATTGGTACGAAAAATATTTACTACCGTTCCACTATTGCTAGTTCTCCATCTGAAAGATCTTCGATTCAAGATATAAACCAGTACGTCACAAGTAATCCCCATGATCTCACTCACGAACCGCTAAAGGAAATTGATTCCGCACATATCACACAGATCGTTGATTCATCTTCATCAGAGTTACTCAACGAGCTAAATGATAAACGAAAAAAATCTAGGATATGGCCAATTGTTTTCATTGCGTCCTTAGGGTTTACATATTTATTGAATAACATGGAGCTACCAGGATGGGTTGTGCTTTCTACGTTAGTATTGGGTTTGTTTTTCACTTGGATATCTCATACACGAGATATGCTAGCTAAGACCACTGTGTTGTTCTATGACTTTGAACCAGAAATAGAGACTACATATAATAAACTGCTCCAAGCAACTGAGCGCTTGGAGAAATGTAGAAAAGCTTGGCACATATCGGCCTCTGGGAAGGTCCTTGATAAAAAATACCATGCGGGTGCCAGTAATCTAGTAGACCGCAAAGCAACAACAATTCAGATCTCTGAGCCTCCATATTTACAAACGAATGTAAAAACTGTCTCACTTGCCGTTGGTCGTCAGACTTTGCATTTCTTCCCTGACCGAGTTCTGGTTTACGATGCTGCAGGGGTCGGAGCAGTAAGCTATCAAACACTCCTTGTGACGGTACATGATAGGCGGTTTATTGAAGATGAAACCGTTCCAAGCGATGCATTGATTGTTGATAAGACATGGAAATATGTAAATAAATCTGGTGGGCCTGACCGCAGATTCAAAAACAATCACGAGCTACCAATCTGTTTATATCAAGAAATGACGTTTACCAGTTCTACAGGCCTTAATGAATTAGTCCAATTATCTAAACGTGGTCCTGCTGAGGACTTTAAAAATTCTCTTTCTGCTCTAGCAGCCAGCCTGCCAAAGGAAACATAAAAATATTGATTTGTGAGATTCATTGGTCATAGAGCATCGTATTTATTTTATCGATTAGTGCCATAGGGTGCAATAAGCGCAGCGTATTGCACCTCTTGCCTCTTTTAATACTTGGTGCAACTCACTGCGTTCATTGCCTCTACACTTTCCCTTCCCGCAAATAAAGACTCTATTGCCACCCAATCCTAGCCTCTTTACACACCTAGCTATTAATTTATTGACCAGCATTTTATCGTTTATTTTTCAGCCAGCTTGACGCAAAACGCTGGCAAAAATGGATAACCAGTTAAAACAATCACTTGCCAAGGTCTGGCTGGGGTATTTCAATCAGTGGCCAATTAATAATTTCGTTACCCCCCCCTTTTTGATTATTTATACCTGAGCATAAACCCGCTCACTCTGTGCCATTATTCACCGAATGGCAGATAAACAGACTGTGTTCCATGATGAGTCTCCTATTTATATCCAGCTAACCCCGCTCCCATCGCAATCCTGAAGATCCTCCCGAACGACTATCCGTGAACTCCCGGTAGTGCGGGGCCCCTGTGTTGGCAGCCATGCCACCGGCAATCTGACAAGATAATTTCATGAACTGTACTAACAAACCCGCCCTGTCCGGCGTCATGCTGGCGGCGATCGGCGTGGTCTATGGCGATATCGGCACCAGTCCACTCTATACCCTGCGCGAGTGCCTCTCCGGCCAATTCGGTTTCGGGGTAGAGCCCGCCTCCATCCTGGGCTTTCTCTCCCTGATCTTCTGGCTGCTGATCCTGGTGGTCTCGGTCAAGTACCTCTCCTTCGTGATGCGGGCGGACAACGCGGGCGAAGGGGGCATACTCACCCTGATGTCGCTCGCAACCCGCAACACCCCGCAGACGTGGACGCCGGTGCTGATCATTCTGGGGCTCGTCGGCGGCAGCTTCTTCTATGGCGAGGTGGTGATCACCCCGGCCATGTCGGTGATGTCGGCCATCGAGGGCTTGAAGATAGCGGCCCCCTCCCTGGATCCCTATATAGTGCCGCTCTCGGTGCTGGTGCTGACCCTGCTGTTCGCCATCCAGAAACATGGCACCGCCACCGTGGGCAAGCTGTTTGCCCCCATCATGCTGATCTGGTTCCTGACCCTGGCGGTGCTGGGCCTGAACAGCATCCTCCAGCACCCCGAGGTGCTGGGGGCGCTCAACCCGGTCTGGGCGCTGCGCTTCTTCATGACCTACCAGAGCGCCTCCTTCTTTGCCCTGGGCGCCGTGGTGCTGGCCATCACGGGGGTGGAGGCGCTCTATGCGGACATGGGGCATTTTGGCAAGAGCCCCATTCGCCGCGCCTGGTTCATGGTGGTGCTGCCATCGCTAGTGCTCAACTACTTCGGCCAGGGGGCCCTGCTGCTCGGCAATCCCGAAGCCATCGCCAACCCCTTCTTCCTGCTCGCGCCACAATGGGCCCTGCTGCCCCTGCTGCTGCTGGCGACGCTCGCGACTGTGATCGCCTCCCAGGCGGTCATCTCCGGGGTCTTCTCCCTCACCCGACAGGCGGTGCGGCTCGGCTATCTCTCCCCCATCCGCATCGTGCACACCTCGGAGCAGGAGTCCGGCCAGATCTATATTCCGGTCATCAACTGGCTGCTCTATCTCTCCGTGGTGATCGTCATCATGAGCTTCGAGCACTCCAGCAACCTGGCGGCGGCCTATGGCATCGCCGTGACCGGCACCATGGTGCTCACCTCCATCCTCTCCTGCTCGGTGGCCCGCCACAGCTGGCACTGGCGCAAGCCGCTGGTGGCCACCCTCTTCGCCCTGCTGCTCGCCATCGACGTGCCGCTCTTTGCCGCGAACCTCGCCAAGGTCTTCTCCGGCGGCTGGCTGCCGCTCACCCTGGGGGCCGTCATGTTCACCCTGATGACCAGCTGGAAGAGCGAGCGCTTCCAGCTCATTCGCCGCCTGAACGAGCACGGCAACTCGCTGGAGCCCATGATCGCTTCCCTGGAAAAATCCCCGCCGACCCGGGTGGCGGGCACCGCCGTCTATCTGTCGCGGGTGGTCAACGTCATTCCCCATGCGCTCTTGCACAACCTCAAGCACAACAAGGTGCTGCACGAGCGCGTCATCCTGCTCACCCTGAAGGTGGAGGATGTGCCCTATGTCCACAACGTGCGCCGGGTCTGCATCGAGCAGCTCTCCCCCACCTTCTGGCGGGTGGTGGCGAGCTACGGCTGGCGCGAGACCCCCAACGTGGAGGAGATCTTCCACCGCTGCAACGCCGAGGGGCTGAGCTGCCGGATGATGGAGACCTCGTTCTTCATGGCCCACGAGTCCCTCATCATGAAGGAGCGCCCCTGGTACCTCTATCTGCGCGGCAAGCTCTTCATGCTGCTGCAACGCAACGCCCTGCGGGCGCCGGATCAGTTCGAGATCCCGCCCAACCGGGTGATCGAGCTGGGATCCCAGGTGGATATCTGATGGCATAGGGGCATCATGCTCGTGGCCATGACACACAAAAGGGAGGCTTCGCCTCCCTTCTTCATTTCCCCTAACGGGTGACTTCTCCCGTCAACGGGCGTGGCCACCCTCACAGGATCGCAAAGAAGCGTCGCGTCTGGCACTCAAACCGGTGCGAGATCAAGGTAATGGGAGGCACTGACCCGATAAACTTGGCCCCCGCGGCAGGATGAGAGGCCCCCTCCCCTGCCCAGGCTACGCCCCCGCTATCGAGACGCAGCCCGTTGCAACCCTGCGCATTGCATTCCTGTCCTGCCCCTGTCCGTTGTACCCAATGTCCGGCGCCGTGGTGGCAGGCCTGCAGATGGGAGTTCGATATCACATGACACCCCTCAAGATGATCGCCATCTGGCCCAGCCTGACCTCCTTCAGGATGGCGCCATGACGGCCAGGACCCCGATACGTTCCCGGCTGCGCCGCGAATTTCATCTGGACGGCATAGTGCAGGGGGTGGGCTTTCGCCCCTTCGTCTATGGGCTGGCGCTGCGCCACGGCCTTGCCGGTTATGTGTTGAACGATGCCAACGGCGTCACCATCGGCGCCGAAGGATCGCCTGAGCAGCTCGCCAGCTTTGCCCGCGAACTGCGAGAACTGGCGCCGCCACTTAGCCGCATCGATCATTTCAGCGAGCGGGAACTGCCCCTTGCTCATGCTCCCGACTTCGATGGCCAATTTCGAATTAAAGCCAGCCAGCAGCAAAGCGCCGCCACGGTTGCCATCTCGCCGGATCAGGGAATGTGCGAGGCGTGCGCCAACGATGTGGCCAACCCTGCGGATCGCCACCACCACTACCCCTTTACCAACTGCACCCACTGCGGCCCGCGCTACACCCTCATCCGCCGCCTCCCCTACGACAGACCCCACACCGCCATGGCGGGCTTTGCCATGTGCCGGCGCTGCGCGGCGGCCTATGAAAACCCGCTGGACAGACGCTACCACGCCCAGCCGGTGAGTTGCCCCGAGTGCGGACCCCACCTCACCTGGCGCACAGGTAGTGGTGATGTACTGGCCGAGCGCGATCATGCCCTGCACGCCGCCGCCCGCGCCCTGCAAGCGGGCAAGCTTATCGCGGTCAAGGGGATGGGGGGCTATCACCTGATATGTGATGCGCGAAGCGAGTCTGCCGTGGCACGGCTTCGCCAGCTCAAGCGGCGCGCACGCAAGCCGCTGGCGGTGATGGTGGGCTCCCTTGAAGAGGCCCAATTGCATGTCACCGGCTGCGAGGCAGAGTGGAGCCTGCTCGCCTCTCAAGCCAGGCCCATCACCCTGCTGCGCAAGCGCACCAAGGATGATCGGCTCTCAGAAACCCGGCAGCCAGCGGCGCCGCTGGCGGAGGGGATAGCCCCCGGCATCCCCTACCTCGGCGTCATGCTCCCCTATACCCCGCTCCATCAGCTGCTGCTGGATGCCTGCGCCATGCCGCTGGTGGCGACCAGCGCCAATGGTCGCGGCAGCCCAATCCTTATCGAGTGCGATGCTGTGGTCAGGGAACTCGGCAGCGAGATTGACGGCATCCTGGATCACAACCGCCCCATACTGCACCCCTGCGACGACAGTCTGGTGCAGTGGGCTGGCGGGCGGCGCCAGACGTTGCGCCTCGCCCGGGGTTATGCCCCCTGCACCCCCAGCCTGCCAGAGGCGGTCAGGGCGCCGCTGCTGGCAGTCGGGGCGCAGCAGAAGAACCAGCTGGCGCTGGCCTTCGGCCGCCAGCGCATCTACAGCCCCTATATCGGCGATCTGCACAGCCTGCCGATGCAGGGCCACTTCGAGCAGACCCTGGCGACCTTTCGCGACCTCTACGATCTCAAACCCGAACTTCTGGTTTCGGATCGCCACCCCGGCTACCTCAGCCATCAGTGGGCCAAAAGCTATTGCCGCGATCATGGTGCAACCCATCTCGAGGTGCAGCACCATCACGCCCACCTGCTGGGGGTGATGGCAGAGCACGGCATCAAGGGCCCTGTGCTGGGGGTGGCCTTCGACGGCACCGGCCTTGGGGATGACGGCACCCTCTGGGGCGGCGAGCTGCTGCTGGCCGACGTGAAGGGCTTCGAGCGCGTTGCCCACCTCAACCCCTTCAAGCTTATTGGCGGCGAAGCGGCCATTCGCGAGCCGGTGCGCCAACTGCTGGGGCTACTGTTCGAATCCTATGGCGTGGAAGAGATCGGCGCCCTCGATATTCCGTTGATCAACAAGTTGCCCCTTGAGCGGATCAGCAACCTGCACCAGCTCTGGCATCTTGGCCGCAACGCTCCTTACACCAGCTCCCTCGGTCGGCTGTTCGATGCCGTGGCGGCGCTCTTGGGGGTGATCGATACCCCGGATTACGAGGGTGAAGCGGGGCTCTTGCTGGAGGCGGCCGCCTTGCAGCTTCTCCCAGATGAACAGCCCTTCCCCCTCGCCTTTGGCCTCAGCCAACCAGCGGAGGGGCCGCTGCAGATCGAGTGGGCCGAGCTGATCCATACCCTTATCAGCGAGCAGAGAAAAGGCACCTCCACCGCCCGCCTGGCCGCCGGTTTTATCCGCGCCATCAGCGATCTGGTCGTTGCCCTGGCCGAGCGCTTCCCCGGTTATCCGGTGGCGCTCGGGGGCGGCGTCTTTCAAAACCGGGTGCTGATGGACCAGCTGGTTCCCGGTCTCGAAGCCGCCGGTCGGCAGGTATTGACCAGCGAAACCCTGCCGCTCAATGACGGTGGCATCGCCGCCGGTCAGCTCTGGTTTGCCATCCACCATATTGCCACGCACCAGCCTGTCACAACCGGTTGTGCCACCTTGTCGGAGTCCTGAAATTCATGTGTCTATCCATCCCCTCTCAGGTGGTGCAGCTGCACCCCGAAGATAACTGCGTCACCGTCGACACCCTGGGAGTGCAGCGGCGCGTCAGCTGCATGCTGCTCGAAGAGCCCCTCCAGGTGGGCGACTATGTGCTGCTCCACATCGGCTTTGTGATGAGCAAGATTGACGAAGAGGAGGCGCAGGCCAGCCTCGAGAGCTTCCGCCAGATGGTGGCCCTGATGCCCAAACAGGATATCTTGCCATGCTGACCTTGAATGACCTGTTCCAGGGCTTTCGCCAGCCCGAGGTGATCCGCGCCCTCGCAGCCCAAATTACCGAACTCGCCAAAGATCTGCCCGAGCCACTGCGGGTGATGGAGGTGTGCGGCGGCCATACCCACACCATCATGAAGTACGGCCTGCACCAGTTGCTGCCGGCCAGCATAGAGTTCGTTCACGGCCCCGGCTGCCCGGTCTGCATCATGCCCAAAGAGCGCATCGATCAGGCCATAGAGCTGGCGAGTCAGCCCAGCGTCATTCTGGTCACCCTGGGGGACATGATCCGGGTGCCGGGCTCCAGGGGCACGCTGGCCCAGCAGCGCGCCAAGGGGAGCGATATCCGCCCAGTCTATGACCCCCTCGACGCCCTGCGCATCGCCCGTGAGAACCCGGACAAAACCGTGGTCTTCTTCGCCATCGGTTTCGAGACCTCCACCCCCATGACAGCCGCGCTGCTGGCAGCAGCCGACGCTGCGGGGGTGGAGAACCTGCTGTTTCATATCAACCATGTGCTGGTGCCCCCCGCCATTCATGCGGTGATGGCCGACGGGGTGGCCAAGGTCAACGCCTTTATCGGCCCCTCCCACGTCAGCGTCATCACAGGTGCCGATATCTACCTGCCCATCGTCGATCGCTATCAGGTGCCTGTGGTGGTGAGCGGCTTCGAGCCGGTGGACGTGATGGAAGCCCTGCTGATGATGGTGCGCCAGAAGGTGGAGGGGCGCTACGCGCTGGAGGTGCAGTACAGCCGCGCCGTCACCGCCAGCGGCAACCGGGCCGCCCAGCGGCTGGTCGACCAATATTTTGAGACCCGCGAGCACTTTCGCTGGCGAGGTCTCGGGGACATCAATGCCTCCGCCCTGCGCCTGCGGGATGCCTTCGCCAGGCGCGATGCGGAGCGCCACTTTCAACTCAGTGAGACCCCCATCGATGACCACAAGGCATGCCAGTGCGCCGACATTCTGCGCGGGCTGGCCAAGCCGAACCAGTGCAAGGTCTTTGGCCGGGGCTGCACCCCGACCCAGCCCATGGGCAGCTGCATGGTCAGCTCCGAGGGGGCCTGCAATGCCTACTACCGCTATATGGGGATCCAGCAGCGATGAGAGAAATTCAGTTAAGCCATGGTGGTCGGGTGATGAGGAGAGATGAACCAGCCTGTTTCGGCAATCTTGTGGAGAACCAGACCCGATGAGAGAAATTCAGTTAAGCCATGGGGGCGGTGGCGTCGAGATGAACCAGCTGATCAACCAGCTCTTCTTCCACCATTTCGGCAACGAGATCCTGCTGCGCGGTGAAGACGCCGCCCTGCTGCAGGTAGAGGGCCCCGTCGCCTTCACCACCGACAGCTTCACCGTCTCGCCGCTCTTCTTCGAGGGGGGGGATATCGGCAAGCTGGCCATCGCCGGCACGGTCAACGATCTCGCCATGATGGGGGCCAAACCCGAGTATCTGAGCGCCAGCTTTATCATCGAGGAGGGGTTCCCCTACGCCGATCTCGCCCGCATCGTCGAGTCGATGGCAGCTGAGCTTGCCAAGAGCGGTGCCCGCATCGTCTGCGGCGACACCAAGGTGGTGCCCAAGGGGGCGGCCGACAAGATCTTTATCAACACCAGCGGGGTCGGCACCTTCCCGCTGCCCGAACAGAGCCGGGGCATCTCGGTGCGAAACCTCAAGGCCGGTGACGCCATTCTGGTGTCGCGGGATATCGGCAGCCACGGCGCCTGCATCCTGATGGCCCGTGACGCCCTGCAACTGGGGTCTGATCTGAAAAGCGACTGCACCACCCTCTGGCCGCAGGTAGAGGCGCTGCTGCAGGCGGGACTTACCCCTCACGCCCTGCGCGATGCCACCCGCGGTGGCCTTGCGGCCGTGCTCAACGAATGGAGCAGCGCCTCCGGTGTTGCCATCGAGTTGGAGGAGTCCGCCATTCCGGTGTGCGATCCGGTACGCGGCCTGTGCGAACTCTACGGTTTCGAGCCCCATGATCTCGCCAACGAGGGGACCATGGTACTGGCCCTGCCTGCCGAACAGGCGCAGGACGCGCTGGGCATCTTGCGGCAATTCAACCCCGCCGCCAGCCAGATCGGCGTGGTGCAGGCAAGCGATCGCCACAAGGTGATCCTCAATAACCCCTGGGGCAGCCGCCGTTATCTGGAGCTGCCGCAAGGGGAACTGCTGCCGCGGATCTGTTGAACAGCCATGCCGTTCACCCATATGCCGTTTTCCCAATTAGGGGGAGGAGTCACTGCTCCTCCCCATATCGGTTAAGGAGCCACCATGCACGAAATGTCTCTGGCCATGGCCGCCATCGATCTGGCGGCCGAGCAGGCCATCCAGCGGGGCTTTAACAAGGTGACCGCCCTCTGGCTAGAGGTCGGCAGCTTCTCCTGCGTTGACCCGGACACCATTGCCTTCTGCTTCGAGGCGGCCGCCAAGGGTACCGCCGTCGAAGGGGCCCAACTTCACTTTCAGCACCAGGCGGCAGAAGCCTGGTGTTACGACTGCAACCAGACGGTCACCCTCATCGAGCGCGGGCAGGCCTGCCCCGAGTGTGGCGGATACAAATTACGAGTCGCGCAGGGTGACAGCCTGCGCATCACCGACATCGAGGTAAGTTGATATGTGTAGCGTATGCGGATGCGGCCAGGCGCGGATCGCCGGCCATGAGCACGATCATGAGCATCATCACGAACATGCTCATGAACATGAACATGAACATGAACATCACCATGAACATGGTCATGAGCACGACCATCATCATGCTCATGACGCACATCACCATCATGACCACGAGCAGAGCGCGCCGCGCACTCTGATCATTCACCACCACTACCACCATCAGGGGGATGTCCATCACCACTACCACGGGGTGCGGGCTCCCATGAGCCATGAGGGGCATGATCAGCCCCATGAGCACAACCATGAGCACCCCCACGGCCATCATCATGTTCATGCCCACTCTCATGACCACGGCCATTCCCACGCGCATCCCCATGATCACAGCCATGACCATCAGCAGGGTGATCTGCACTATGGCAAGGGGGAAGCGGGATTGTCGGTGCCCGGCATGGGGCAGCGCCAGCTGATCGCCATCGAGATGGACGTGCTGGCCAAAAACAACGCGCTGGCCGCCCACAACCGCGAGCACTTCGAGGCCGCCAGCCAGCTGGTACTGAATCTGGTATCGAGCCCGGGCTCGGGCAAGACCACCCTGCTGTGCGAAACCCTGCGCCAGCTGGCCGACAAACGCCCCTGCGTGGTGATCGAAGGGGATCAGCAGACCAGCGCCGATGCGGATCGCATCCGTGCCACTGGCGTCCCTGCCGTGCAGATCAACACCGGCAAGGGCTGCCATCTGGACGCCAAAATGGTCCACGATGCCTGCCACCAGCTGCCTGCCAATGAGGGGGGCATCCTCTTTATCGAGAACGTGGGCAATCTGGTCTGCCCCGCCAGCTTCGATCTCGGCGAGAAGTACAAGGTGGCGATCCTCTCCGTCACCGAGGGGGAAGAGAAGCCGCTGAAATATCCGGACATGTTTGCCGCCGCCCAGCTGATGGTGATCAACAAGATTGATCTGCTGCCCTATGTCAGCTTCGATGTCGCCCGCTGCATCGAGAACGCCAAACGGGTCAACCCCTATATCCAGGTGATCCAGGTCAGCGCCACCACGGGCGAAGGGATGGATGCCTGGCTCAACTGGCTGGCCACGGCCTGAACCTGAATCGGTTAAACGCCGTTGCCAACGGAGGATAAAAAGAGAGGGAGGCTGATGCCTCCCTCTCTTTTTATCTGTGGACCTTGTCGGCCGTACTATCTGTCTAGAATGGCCAGCGTCCCACATCGCGTCCCCTCGCCCTCTCCCCAGGGAGAGGGCGCCGGTTTGTGGATGCTCGCGAGATGCTCGAAGTACGCCCCCCCAGAAAGTCTGTGGGCATAACAACCCGCCCAGTTTCCCAAACCCCGAGCCTGGCGAAATGGCACCTTCCGCCCCCTTCTCCCCTTGCGGGAGAAGGGCTGGGGATGAGGGGGAACCAACTATCAAGCCGCGCTTTCGGTCAGCTCCCCAGATTCGGGCTGCACCTCGCCAAAACGCAGCACCCGATGGCAGATCTGGCGCAATAATGCCTGCTGGTGACTGAAGACAAGCATGGCGAGCCCCCGCTGCTCGCACTCCATCATCAACTCCCGCCAGATATGACGCTGAATTTGCGGATCCAGCTGGGCGGTCACCTCGTCGGCAATCAGCAGTCGGGTGCGGGGATCGAGGGCGCGCAGCAGTGCGATTCGGGCCAGCTCGCCACCTGAGAGCTGACCGGGTTTACGGCCGAGCCACGCAGGCTTGACCATAAAGCGGGCCAGCATGGCGTCATCGGGGCGCCATACATCCCACAGCGCCAGCCTGGTGGTGCGATAGGGATTGAAGGTGAGTTCCGGGTGCTGGGGCACCAGCTGTATGGGGTTATAACCTTTTACCTGTGCAGGCACCGGCTGCCCATCCAGCACTATTTCCCCGCTTCCCCGAACCGGTTGCCAACCCGCCAATACCCGTCCCAGGGTGGTCTTGCCATAACCGCTGGGGGCAGAAATACCGAGCCGCTCCCCCGCTTTCACCGTCAGCGATAACCCCTGCCAGAGGGGGCGTTCCCCCTGAGCGATGGTGAGATTTCGTACTTCCAGCATCAGGAAACCTCCGGCACAAAGAAGAGCGCATTGAACTCCGGCAGCGCCTGCCAGTGGGCTCTGAGCATCTCGCTCCCCAGCCCCTGGCGCAGATGGTGGCTGCTCAAGGTATCGCTCACTTGGCCCTGATGGAGCGCAACTATGCGATCGGCAAAGCGGGCCGCCAGCGCCAGATCGTGGGTCACCCAGAGGATACCGCTGCCCTGATTGGCCCATTCGCGCAATTGGCTGAGCAGCAGACAGGCCAGCCCCTCGTCGAGCCAGGCGGTGATCTCGTCCGCCAGAATGTAACGGGCGCCGCCAAGGGCCGCGGTGCAGGCCAGAATGCGCTTCGCCATGCCGCCGGAGAGCTGGCGCGGGTAGCTGTCCAGGGTGGCAGCGGGCAACTGGTAGCGCAGCAGCTGCTCACCGAGCCGCTCGCGAGAACCATTCTGACCGCAGAGGCGTGCCGCACGGCCCAGCTGGCGCTCCACCGTCAGCAGCGGATTGAGGGCGCTCACCCCCTGCGGCACATAGCAGAGGGTGTGGCCGCGCAGACGGGCGCGGCTGGCATCGCACAGGGGCGTGCCATCGAGGGAGATGCTGCCGCGCATCCGCAGGTTGTCCGGCAGCAGGGTCAGAGCGCTTTGCAGCAGCAGGCTCTTACCCTCGCCGCTCCCCCCCACCAGCGCCACTATCTCCCCCGGCGCCAGTTGCAGGCTGATATCGGTCAGCAAAGGCTGCCAGCTCCGCCGCCCCAGCCAGGAGTAGTGGGCGGCTTCTATGGTCACATGGTCAAAACTCAGCATTGTTCACTCCCAAACCAGAGCTGTTGCAAGGCGCGGGTAGCCTGATCAAACAGCAGTACCAGCAGCAGCAACATCAGCCCCGGGAAGAGGGCCAGCCACCAGCCGCCACCGGCCAGATAACGCAAGGCATCGGCCAGCAGCAGGCCAAGGGAGGCCTCATGGGCCGCCAGACCGAAGCCGAGAAAGCTCAGCGCCGCGCTGTGCAGCACCGCGTGGGGGAACATCAGCAGGGTGCCGATAAACCACTGGGGCAACAGCCCCAGCAGCAGGTGGGTACGCCAGCGGCGCAGCGCTCCCATCCCCTGACAGCGGGCCAGCACCACGTAGTCGCTGCTGGCGATGCGCCGCGCCTCGGCGCAGAGAATAAGCGCCAGCTTGGGCCAGTGGGTGAGCGCCACCGCCAGGATCACCCCGCGCATGCCGCCCCCCACGACGAAGCAGATCAGGATCAACAGCAGCATATGGGGCAGCGCCAGCATGGCGTCGATAACCAGCCGCACCCCGTAATCACATCTGGGGTGAATGAGCGACACGCTTGCCGCCACCATGGCCAGCAGACCACTGCAGAGGGCCGTACTGATCCCCAGCTCCAGACTGGTGAGGGTACCCTGAAAGGCCCGCAACCAGAGATCCCGCCCCATCTGATCGGTGCCGAACCAGTGGGCCAGCGAGGGAGGTTGCTGGCGCGCCAGCAGATCCATCGGCACATCCTGAGCCGACAAGCTCCAGCCGTAGGCAGCCAGCAGCGCCAATCCGAGCAGGGCAAAAACCAGCCGCAGTATGGAGGGAAACGGATTAAACAGCATGTTCACCCTCCCAGCCCCGATTGATGCGCGCCAGCAGCAGACTGGCCACCGTATTGCCAATAAAGACCAGCAGGGTGCAGAACAGCACTATGCCCATCAGCAAGGGGATATCCCCTCTCAGCCCAGCATCCACGGTCGCCTGCCCGAGCCCCGGATAGGAGAAAACTTTCTCCGCCAAGAGCGATCCGCCAATAAGCTCGCCAAGGGAGGCAAACTGCAGGCAGAGCGCCGGAGTCAGGGCGTGGCGCAACACATGAAAACGCAGCATGGGCCAGCCGCCATCCCCCTGGGCGCGGGCGTAGCGAATAAAATCGCTCGCCAGCACCTCGGCCACCCGCCCCCGGGTGTGCAGCGCGATATTGCCAAGCCCCAGCAGGGTCAAGGTCGCCACCGGCAGCAATAGATGCCGCAACCGCATCAACCAGTCCGCCTCATCGGCAGAGAGGCCCGGCGTCCAGGCGCAGCAGACTGGCAACAGCGGCCAATGCACCGCAAACAGGGCGAGCAGCAAGAGGCCAACCCAGAAGGTCGGCAAGGAAGCGAGCAGGTAGGCAAAGCGGCAGATAAGGCGATCGGGCCAGCGGTTGAGATAGCGACCGGCACAGAGCCCCAGCAGGATGCCGAAAAAGCCGGACAACAGCCAGGCGCCCGCCAGCAGCAGGAAGGAGGCAGCAAAGCGATGGCCTATTACCTCACCCACAGGCGCGTTGTAGAGCATGGAGTAGCCGAGATCCCCCTGCAGTACCTGGGTAAACCAGTGCCAGTAGCGCAGCCAGAGCGGCTGATCCAGCCCCCAGCGGGCGGCGATGCGGGCGTACTGCTCGGGCGGCACATGCAGCAGATCGTTGCCGATATAGGCCTTGATGGGATCGATGGGGGAGTAGCTCAGCAGCACAAAGGTGGCGACAGAGACCAGACACAAGAGCCCTGCCAGACGCAGCAGGGTTTTCAGACTTGCAGTCATCATAGTGGACGAACTTAACGGCACGTCCACCGCCAATCTTGCAGGTTGTTGAGCAAAGACCAGCTACCGTGGATCTCCGGCGCCCCCTTGCCAAGGTCGATGCAGCGGTTGGCGAGATAGGTGTGCTGCACATTGAGCAGCCAGGCCCAGGCGGCATCCCCCTGCATTCCGGCGCCTGTCTTGCCATCCCACTCCACCTGCTGCCAGAACGGCACGGCCGCCTGCCAGTCGGGGGCATCCAGCGCCTGCTTGAGGTGGCCATCCACCACAGGGTTGCTGTAGTAGCCAGGGTTGTAGAACTCCACGCCGCCGGAGCCGCTCTGGTAGTGGTGATAGAGCTCCATGGGATCCAGACTCCCCCACCCCATCAACACCGGATTGGCGTGCATCTCCCGCTCCACCTGCTCCCAGCTGCCGGACTTGAGGCTCACGTCGAGACCGATGGGTGTGAGCATGGCCCGCACCGCTTCCGCCAGATCCCGGCGGGTGCTGTCACCGCTGGTATACCAGAGGGTAAAGGCGGCGCGCAGGTCGCCCTTGTGGCGAATGCCGTCACTGCCCCTCTTCCAGCCCGCCTCGTCGAGCAGGGCGTTGGCATGGGCGGCATCACCATCCTTGAAGGCGGTGGCCTTGTTCAGCCAAGGCAGGCCTTCTACCGCGCTGTAGGCGGGGATGGCGTGACCTTCCAGCAGTTGATCGGCCAGCAGCTTGCGGTCGATGGCGTAGTTGATGGCGCGGCGCACCGCGACATCCGAGGTTACGTCGTTGCCGATAGGATAACCCTTGGCATCCTTGCCGCCCGCAGGCGGAATGGGGAAGACGATGCCACGGTTCTCCACGCTCGGTCGCACCCAGAGCTTGAGCGAGGCAGGCACTGTGGGGGCCAGCGACGGGGGGATGCGCACCAGATCGAGCTGGCTGCTCTGGGCAGCGGCATAGGCGCTCTTTTCATCGATAAAGACAAACACCAGCCGTTTGAAGTCGTTGTTGCCACCGGCGTAATAGGGGTTCGCCTCCACCACCAGTTGCTGGCCGGGCAGGAAGCTCACCAGCCGGTAGGGGCCGGCACCGACCGGCTTTTGGGCATACGCTTTTGCGTCGTAATCGCGCTTCGACACGATCCCCAAGGATCCCAGCACGTTGACGAAGGTGCTCTGGGGAGCACTCAGGGTGATGGCAACCTCGGTGGGCGAGACCACCTTGGCAGAGACAAAGTTGCCCATGTCGATCTTGCCGCCGCCCCTGGCCGCGCTGTTGTAGGTAAAGGCCACATCCTCGGCGGTGAGCGGTGCACCGTTGGAGAATGTCAGATCGGGCTTGAGGCGGATGAGCCACCCCTTGCCATCCTTGCTCGGGGTCACCGATTGGGTGAGCAGATCCTGCCAACTGAGGTCTGCGTTCTGCTTGAGCAGCGGGCTGTGCAGCAGCAGGTAGCTGCCGTGACTCCAGCCCAGCAAGGGGTCAAACCCTTCGGTGGGTTCGGCGCCGATGGCGAGCTTGAGTTCGGCAGGCACAGGTTGGGCAGCCTGCACCGAATGAGACATGCCCGAGAGCAGAGCCAGCAAGAGGGTGGCAACCTCAGGGGCGCCATAAGGGCGAACCTGGCTATGGACATGACGGGGGATGGTCATAAGACTCCTTATCCATCTGAGCCACCCGACGCAGGGCGCCGGGCGACTCATCGAACGAGGGGGCCGACAGGGGCCCCCGAACTATGGCGGATGATCCCTGAAACCTAGGACTCGGTGGCGCCTAGCCCCTGGCTGCGGCGGGCTCCAAACAGCCGGCGCCGACCCAGATCCACGTCACCGCCTTGCTGCAGCGGCAAGGAGTGCAGCATTTTGAGGGTGCTGCTCACCAGCGAGCGCCCCTGCTCGGCCCCGAGATGGGGATCGAGCGGCGACATCAGGGAGCAGGCCAGCAGCTGTCCCGTCTCGGGCAATTCCCCCACCATAAAGGTCATGTTGCCGCAGGGGAGCTGCAGGGCGAGCCGATCGCTGCTGCTGCGCACCGGCCACAGCTGATCCGGCCCCGGCAGCACCACCACGCTCAGCATCCAGGGGGTGAGCACACAGCCGAGCCACTGACCGTCAAACAGCACGCACTCGGCCACTATGGGCATGGTGGCGTGATAGAAGGGCAACGCCTGCATCTCTTCGCGAGCGATCCGTTCGTACTGGGCAACCAGCAGGGGCGCGGGATTGCTGGCAAAACCCGAGAACTCCTGCACGGCATCAAGCTCGCTTAAATGGGACTGCGCCATAGGCCCTCCTGCTCTTGTTTTGCCTTTTCCTGTTCGGAAAGCGGCATTGCGGGGGCGCCAACACTGGCCAGCAGGGTCAAAATCCTATCCGTCGCCTCCCCCATCGCCGCCGCCACTAGCGGGGTGAGGCCGATGCGGGGCTCGAGGGACTCGGGCTCGACCCCGATCAGGGTGAGCCGCTTGGGCGACTCCCCCGTCATATGCAGCGCCGAGAGCACGTCCGCCAGCCCCAGCTGATGGGGGGAGATCTTGCGACCGAATAGGGTCGGGATCTCCTCATCCTTCAGGGTCACCACTGTGCCCGGCGGGTTACCGCTGCGCACCGCGTCCGCCAGAATGAGGTGATCGCGACTGGCCATTGCCTCCAGCAGCTCCATGCCGGCGGTGCCGCCATCCAGCAGCTCTATGCCGGGGGCGAAACGGTAGTCGCGCCCCAGCCTCTCGACGATGCGCACCCCCACCGCCTCGTCGCTCAACAGCAGGTTGCCCACGCCCAGGATCAGGGTGTTCATCACAGCACCTTCACCTGGGTCACTTCGCCATTCTGGGTATCCACCACGTGCACCGCACAGGACATGCAGGGATCGAACGAGTGGATGGTGCGTACCACCTCCAGCGGTTTGGCCGGATCCGCCACCGGGGTGCCCACCAGCGCCTGCTCGTAGGGGCCGGGCTCGTCATTGAAGTTGCGCGGGCCCGAGTTCCAGGTCGACGGCACCACCGCCTGATAGTTGGCGATCTTGCCGCCCTTGATGACGATCCAGTGGGAGAGCATGCCGCGCGGCGCCTCCTCAAAGCCCACCCCGCGAAACTCCTTGTCCGCCGGGATTTCCGCCTTGATGTAGGCGCTGACATCCCCCTTGCCGATGTTGTCGACCAGCGCCTTCCACTGGTGCGCCAGAGTATCTTTCAGCACGCAGCAACGCACCGCGCGGCCGATGATGCGGCCCATAGTGGAGTGCAGCTGTTCGGTCTTGATGGCCGAGCCGGTCAGCGCCTTGTAGATGCCGGTCAGCTGATCGAAATGCGCCACCGTCTCCGGGTGCTTGGCGGCCAGCTTGACCAGCAAGTCGGCAAGCGGCCCCACCTCCACCACCTTGCCGTAGAAAGTGGGGGATTTGACCCAGGAGTATTTGCCGTCATCCTGCCAGCCGGTGTAGTCGGGCTCGGTCTTGCCCTCCCAGGGCTTGAGGGGCTCGTCATCCTTGTACCAGGCGTGCTTGTTGCTCTCGGCGATGCCATCCATCAGCCAGGCGTCCTGATGGCTCTCGATGGGGCGATAGTCGGCCAGGTTGCCATTCTCGATATAGCCGCCCGGCATCAGGAAGCTGCCGCCGTTGGCGTCGGTGGGGAGCTCCGGCACGCTCAAATAGTGCTTGGCCCCCTGCCCCAGTGTCAGCCACTCGGGATAGTGCGCGGCTATGATGGCGGCATCCACCTTGTAGACCTGCTCGATAAACTCGCCGAGCCGATCGATAAAGCTCTTCACATAGAGCAGCCGCTCCAGGTTGAGCACGCTCGGCGCATCCAGGTTGATGGGGTTGGCCACGCCGCCCACCGCCAGATTCTGGATGTGCGGGCTCTTGCCCCCCAGAATGGCGACGATGCGGTTGGCATCGCGCTGACACTCCAGTGCCTGCAGGTAGTGCGCCACGGCGATGAGGTTCACCTCCGGGCTCAGCTTCATCTCCTTGTGACCCCAGTAACCGTTGGCAAAGATGCCGAGCTGGCCGCTGGCTACCAGGGCGCGGATCTTCTCCTGCACCTTGGCGAGCTCGTCGGCACTGTTGAGGGACCAGGTCGATACCCCCTTGAGGATATCCGCTGCTTTTTGCGGATTGGCCTCAAGGGCCGCCGTGATGTCTACCCAGTCCAGCGCCGAGAGCTGGTAGAAGTGGACGATGTGATCGTGGATGTTGTGGGCCGCGATGATGAGGTTGCGGATGAACTGGGCATTGACCGGCACCTTGGCGCCGATGGCGTTCTCCACCGCCCGCACCGAGGCGATGGCGTGGATGGAGGTACATACCCCGCAGATGCGCTGCACTATCATCCAGGCATCGCGCGGGTCGTTGCCCTTGACGATCTCCTCCATCCCGCGCCACATGGTGCCGGACGACCAGGCCTTGGTGACGACGCCGCCTTCGATTTCGCAGTCGATACGCAGGTGCCCCTCAATGCGGGTGATGGGGTCTATGGTGATACGTTGGCTCATACGTTGGCTTTCCCTCGGGCCTGATAATCTTGGTGAACACGTTCAAGTGATGGCAGTACCGGCAGCAGCCGGATCAACAGCAAATAGGCACACACCTCGATGGCGACGAAGCCCAGGGAGATCAGCACCTCCTCCGCGGAGGGGAAGTAGTGATAGCCATTGCCGGGGTTGAAGGCGAGCAGGGAGTAGTCCAGTCGCCAGAGGGCTGCGCCCAGCAGCATGCTGAGGGCCCCCAGGAACAACATGCGCGAATCCCGGCGGCTCTTGTCCCAGTGGAACACCAGCAGCGGGAAGATCATCAGCGCAATCTCGCTCCAGAACATGACGGCGTAGCGGTTGAGATCGGAGAGGTACTCCGACTTGTCGTTGATGACGATCTCGGCAAAGCGCAGCGCCACAAACAGGATCAGGAAGATGTCGATCACCTGGGTCAATTTGTAGAAGAGCGACTTCTCGTTGGGGCCCCGCCCCGCCAGTCCCGCCTGCACCAAAGAGCCCTCAAATACCACGATGGAAAAACCCATGATGAAGGCGGTCAGAAGCGAAAAGACCGGCAGCAGCTCGTAGCTTTGCCAGAGCGGATGGATCTTCTCCCCCGCCACTATCATCAACGAACCCATGGAGGATTGGTGCATGGTGGGCAGCAGTGCCCCTAGCGCCAGCACGAAGAACATGATCTTGTTGAGGCGAATGAGTGACGCCTTCCAGCCGAACTTCTCCAGCAGCACGGGAGCGAACTCCAGCGCCATAACCCCGATATAGATGGTCATGCAGACCGCCGTCTCGAACAGCACCGAGGAGGTGTTGAAGTGACCGGGCAGGTAGAAGTACGGCAGGTTCCAGTAACGCCCCACGTCTATGGTGATGGAGAGACCGCCCAGCGAGTAGCCGAACAGGCTCGCCAACAGGGCCGGTCGCACCAGGGGGTGGTACTCGCCCCGGTTGAACACATAGACAGCCCAGGCCAGCGCCCAGCCGCCACAGGCGAAACCGGTACCGATCAAGAGATCGAACGAGATCCACAACCCCCAGGGATAACCCCCGTTGAGATCGGTAACCGAACCCAGCCCGAAGAAGAGGCGCTTCAAGATCAGCATGCCGCACAGCACGGCGAAGGGGGCCAGTACCAGCACGGGCCAACTGACCAGCTTGCCGCCCAGCGGACGGGCCTTGTGTTCACTCATGATCCTTGCCTCCCGTCTGTTTGCCCTGATCCTGCGGCTTGCCCTGGTCGTGCTCATCCCCCCGATCGTGGCGCTTGGCATTGCGGCGAATAAGCACGGAGAGGCCGGTCAGCACCACCATGGGCAGCACCATCCCCTTGTAGAGGGTGTGCTGGATGTGCTCGGAGCGGGCACCGGAGGAGAGCTCCGGCAAGTCGGGCATGTCGAGATTGGTATAGGGCACCCCGGCCAGCACCAGCACCTGGGTGCCGCCCCCCTCCTTCTCGCCATAGACGTAAGGCTGGTAGTTGGGTACCTCGTGCAGGTAAGGGTCGTTGGCGCTGAAGGTCTGGCGCGGGTAGGCGTACTCACTGCCCGGGGTCGCCAGCAGGCGGCGCTTGGCCTCGGCCATCAGCTCCTCGCGGGTGCCGAAGATCACGGCGCCAGTCGGGCACACCTCGACACAGCCGGGCAATTTGCCCTGATCGATCCGCTCAAGCCCCTTCTGGTTGCAGAGCTCGCACTTGTGGATGGCCCCCAAAGGGTTGTCGTAGTCATATTTGGGCACATCGAACGGGCAGCCCACCATGCAGTAACGGCAGCCGGTGCAGACGTCCGGATCGTAGTGAACGATGCCGGTCTTGGGATCTTTGGTCAGCGCTTGCACCGGACAGACCGAGACGCAGTTGGGATCGACGCAGTGCATGCACTGCTTCTTGATGTAGGCATAGCCATCCACCAGTTGATCCTTGTGCTCGCCGCTGCCGCTCTTCCACACCTGAATGATGTTGTTGGTATAGGGGGTCAGCTTGTCGTTGGTGGACCAGGTCTGCGCCCCCTCCGGATTGGCCGGATTGCCGTTGAGGCGCTGACACTCCGCCACACAGGCCTGACAGCCGACGCAGAGGGTGGAGTCATACAACATGCCGAGCGACCCGGGAATGGGGGGCTTGTTCTTGGCCGCCGCCATGGCGCTGCCAGGCATGGCCGCCCCCGCCGCCATGGCACCCACTGAGGCGAATTTGAGGAAGTTGCGTCTGTTCACGGTCACTCCTCCCGTGATTGGGGCTGCCCGGCTTCGTGGCGCTTCTGCTGGCGACCGAGTTCACGCACCGTCATCAGACTCACCCCCACCAGCACCCCGAGGGCGCCACCGATAAGCCCGGTCGCGGTGGGCGAGGTATAGCCCCCCTCCTGGATCTTCACATCGGGCTTGTCCACCCGCGGGGTCGGGTTCTCCACCTTGGCGAGCTGGAAGATCCCCTTGCTGAAACCCACCCCCTGCTCGTTGCAGCCATAGCAGGGGTGGCCGATGCCGACCGGCCAGATGCCGCCGCCCACATCGCAGAACTCCAGGGTCGAGCAGTTGCCGTAGGTCTCCGGCCCCTTGCAGCCCAGATGGTAGAGGCACCAGCCCTGACGGTGACCCTCATCGCCAAAATCCTTGGCAAAACGGCCGGCGTCGAAGTGCGGACGACGCTCGCAGTTCTCGTGAATGAGACGCTCATAGGCAAACAGCGGACGCTTCTTGGCATCCAGCGCCGGCAGCTTGCCGTAGGTGATGTAGTAGGCAACCGTGGTGAGGAAGTTGTGGGGGTTGGGCGGGCAACCCGGGATATTGATGATGGGGGTGCCGATATTGCCCAGCGCCTCTTCCAGGCTGACGGCGCCGGTGGGGTTACCGCCGCTGGCTGGCACGCCGCCCCAGGCGGCGCAGGAGCCGATGGCGATGACGGCGGCCGCGTCACTGGCGGCACGGCGAATATGGTCGACGATGGGCTCACCGGCCACCATGCAGTAGACGCCACCATCTTTGAGCGGAATGGAGCCATCCACCACCAGCACATACTTGCCTTTATAGCGCTTGATGGCGTTGTGCTTGTTCTCTTCCGCCTGATGACCAAAGGCCGCCGAGAGCACCTCGTGGTACTCCAGCGAAATGGTATTGAGGATCAGGTTTTCTATGGTGGGGTGAGTGGCCCGCAGCAGCGATTCGGTACAGCCGGTGCACTCCTGCGCCCCAATCCAGATCACCGGCGGCCGCTCGGGGCTGGTGAGTGCGGTGGCCATCTTGGCCACGGCATTCTGGCTTAACCCCAGGGTTGCGGCCATCCCGGCGCACAATTTCATAAAGTCACGGCGATTAATTCCATGAGCCGATAAAAAAGTATCCTCGACCATTCTTTTTATTCCCGTCAGTGAGCATTGTTTGACAAATGCTTAATGGCGGGAATGCTATGCCTCCCCCCTGCTCTGTATGTTGATCTTTATCAAACAGAAACACGTTACTTGCCCATAGCGCCAGCATTGCCAAATAAAAAGCTATATGTAACATGCACTTATTGACTGTTAGCCACAACCAAAAATACCCATAAAGTAGTATTTTTCGTGCTTTTTGAATTAACTCAATTTAAATTACACCCCTATTAACCCATACATGGTGAAAAATTAAAGCGTTGTCACAGTATTTTTATTTGATGCTGAAAATCGATGATTTAGCCTTATTACATCCCTTGAATAAATAATCCTAGACCACCAGACACCAGGGTAATTAATCGACATGTCTCTGCTGACAAGCTCAGATGGTCAGTTGGATAATGAATATTATCTAGGTTGAACGACAGAGAGCGTCCATTCACTTAGTGATCAGGCATATCCCTCCCGGGTCTTTTAACCATCCGTTATTTTTTTCAAACGTAATGGGAGAATGCATCCGCAACGCCAGTTCAAAAAGAGACAAACAAGGATGTCAAAATAGGCTGGTTATCACACCATGAGCATGAGCAAACGCTATACCTATAGCCATGGGGCTTGGCTCAAAGGCATTGCGATGGAACCCGCCGCCACGGCAGTCTTTTTCCTCTGCAAATCCTGTTACATATGGGGTTTTCAGCCAATACAGAGGCTGAGTTCAGAGGATCCGTCATGGTGCACTCATGACACCAAGCCCGGATCCCGGCCCGCAGCTCCCTCCCCCTCCACCCTGGTGGCAAGGGGAGCCAGTGGCGGCCGGATGGCACATTTGTCGCACAGCAAGGTGGTCCCATCATGTCGCATCACAGGCCTGTCACCCCGCCCGATCCCCTCAGCCCTCCCCTGTCCGATCCGGGCAACTTCTCCCTGATCCTGGGGGGTCCCCTCTATCAGCTCTGGAGTCGGGCGCATCTTGGTGACATAGAGGCGCACATCAGACGACGGATCCTCATCCTGAGCGGGATCTGCTGGCTGCCCCTGTTGCTGCTGTGCGGGTGGGAAGGCAGCCTGCTGCAAGGGGTGGCGGTGCCTTTTCTGCTGGACATAGAGACCCATGTCCGCTTTCTCATCTGCGTCTCCTTGCTGGTGTTCGCCGAACTCGTCGTCCACCAGCGCATCCGGGGGATCGTCAGCCAGTTCATCGAACGGGGGCTGATCTCGCCGCTCTCTCTGCCACGCTTTCATGACGCCATTCGCAGCGCCATGGTCTGGCGAAATTCGATCCCCGCGGAGGTCGGCCTCATTCTGTTTGTCTTCTCGATGGGGTACTTCATCCGGACCCACACCTTCATCCTGGAGTCCTCGACCTGGTACGCCACCATGGAAGGGGGTAACCCGACCCTGACCCTGCCCGGTTTCTGGTTCTTCTGGGTGAGCAACCCCATCATCCAGTTCCTGCTCCTGCGCTGGCTCTACCGGCTACTGATCTGGACCCGCTTCCTCTGGCAAGTCTCCCGGATCCCCCTCTCCCTCATGCCGACCCATCCCGATCGCAACTGCGGCCTCGGCTTTCTCGGGGGTTCGGCCTACGCCTACTCGCCGTTGCTGACTGCTCTGGGGGCCCAGCTGGCCGGCTTTATCGCCAACCGGATCTTCTTTGACGCCGCCGTGCTCACCGCCTACAAGCCGGAGATCATCCTGCTCGCCGGCTTCGGCCTGCTGCTGGTGCTGGCGCCTCTGACGGTCTTTGCCCCCCATATTCTGGCGGCCAAGCGTCTGGGGTTGCGGGAATACGGCGCCCTCGCCGCCGAATACAGCCGCAGCTTCGAACACCGCTGGCTGCGCACGGCGGACAGAGACGGGGAATCCCTGCTCGGCGCCTCGGATATCCAGTCCCTCGCAGATTTCGGCAATGCCTATGCCGTCATCAAGGAGATAAGGCCCATGCCATTTAGCCGGGACATGTTCCTGCAGCTGGTGCTCGCGACTGTGGTGCCCTTCCTGCCCCTGCTCCTCACCCTCTTCTCCTTCGAGACTCTGCTCGACAGGCTGGTGGGGGTGATCTTCTGATGCGGGTGGGGAAGAAAAAAGCGGCATGAGCTGGACGAATTACCGCCTCCGGCAAGGAGACACCGCCATACTGCGCTGAAGCCGAGGAGATGACGGCCCCAACAACAAAAAAGCCCGACCATAAGGTCGGGCTTTCAATTTGGCGGTGGGTCGGGATTGACTCGCACCATCCCTGGCGCTCGCCCTGCGGGCAGCCTGCGGCTGTCCAGGCGAGCTATCCTGCCCCCTTGTCGAACCAGGGCTCGAACCGAGCCGTCCCTCGCTGGGCATCAGGGAATGTGATAACCCGAAATGCAAAAAGCCCGACCAAAGGTCGGGCTTTCAATTTGGCGGTGAGGGAGGGATTCGAACCCTCGATACGTTGCCGTATACACACTTTCCAGGCGTGCTCCTTCAGCCACTCGGACACCTCACCAAATTTTTACTTCTTGAAGTGGCTTTCGGAGCACGCTGCGCGTGCATCTTGCCGACTTCGTCGGTGGGCAGCCTCTAGGACACCGCACCAAAGTTCTGTCTGCTGTTTAACGTGTTCAGCCAACACGGGTTCGTTGCGCTGCTGCGCTGGAACGGGGCGTAATGTAAGGGATAGGAGCAAGCCGGTCAATCTCATTTTTCATCTTTTGCCATCGTTTGCTCAATTTGCGAACCAACTGACCAAAAAGATGCCGTTTCCTATCCCTTTACGTCAATTTTCAACCGCTTCGTGCAAATGTTCCCCTCTGATGGCTTCCTCCAGCGAGCCGTAGAACTCCAGCTCACCCGGGACGGGACGCACCTTGGCCCGCGCCAGGGTCTTGAGGGGCTGGAACTGCAGCTCGGCCACCTTCAGCTGGACGCCCGACTTGGCCATGCGCCGGGCAAATTGCTGGAAGGCAGAGAGCCCGCCGGCATCCAGGATGGAGACGGCCTCCATCTGCAGGATCAGCGCCTTGTGCTCCCCCACCTGGGCCAGCAACTCGTCGAAGACCCGCTCCGCCGCCGCAAAGAACAGGGGACCGTTGATCTTGTAGAGCAGGGTTTGCGCCGGCACCTCGCTGGCATAGCGCCCATGCTCCGCCAGATTGTGCAGCTTGGTCATCTTGGCAATCTCGCGCATGAACAGCAGAGACGCCAGGATCACCCCGAAGGTGATGGCGATGACCATGTCGAAGATGACGGTCAGCGACAGGCAGACCAGCAGCACCAGCACGTCGGAGCGGGGCGCCCGGCGCACCAGATCCACCACCTTGTGGGCCTCGCTCATGTTCCAGGCCACCAGCAGCAGCAGGGCGGCCATGGCGGAGAGCGGCAGCCAGGAGAGCCAGGGGGCCAGCACCAGAATGGCCGCCAGCACCACCAGCGCATGGACTATGCCGGAGATGGGCGAGGTGGCACCGGCCCGCACGTTGGCGGCGGAGCGGGCGATGGCGGCCGTCGCCGTGATGCCGCCGAAGAAGGGGGCCAGTATGTTGCCAAGCCCCTGGCCCACCAGCTCGCCGTTGGAGCTGTGCTTGCGCCCCGTCATGCCATCCAGCACCACGGCGCAAAGCAGGGATTCGATGGCTCCCAGCATGGCCATGGAGAAGGCGGCGGGCAGCAAGCGCTCGATGGCGGCGAGGTTCCACTCCACCGGCGCCCCATCCGGCCCGGGCAGGGCCCAGGGCATCACCAGGGTCGGGGCTATGGGAGGTATCCCCATGCCCTGAGTGCCATCGGCCAGGGTATAGCTGAACTTGCTGCCTATGGTGGCCACGTCCACCCCGAACTGGTGCAGACCGAAAGCCAGACCGACACCCACCAGCACGGCCGGCAGATGACCCGGCACCGGCAGCCGCAATCTGGGCCAGAGCAGCAGCACCGCCAGGGTGGCCACCCCCACCAGGGTATCACCCCACTGCCAGCTGGGCAGGGCATGGGCCAGCGCCTGCACCTTGCCGACATAGGTTTCCGGCATTTCGGGAACGTGCAGGCCGAAGAAGTCCTTGATCTGCAAGGTGGCGATCACGATGGCGATACCGCCGGTGAAGCCAAGCGTTACCGAGGGCGGAATGTATTCGATGAGGCGGCCGAGGCGCGCCATCCCCATGGCCATCAGGAAGAAGCCGGAGATGAGGGTCGCCATCAAGAGGCCCCCCACCCCGAATTGCTGGGCCACCGGATAGAGGATCACCACGAAGGCGGCTGTGGGGCCAGAAATCGAGAAGCGCGAGCCCCCCGTCACGGCGATGACGATGCCGGCGATGATGGCGGTGTAGAGGCCGTGCTGGGGCGGCACCCCGCTGGCGATGGCCAGCGCCATGGCGAGCGGGATGGCGATGATGCCGACCGTGATGCCGGCGATGAGGTCGCGGCCGAAGCGCGCCACGCTATAGGGTTCATCGATGCAGGATTGGCGCAATGCGATAGCCAGCTTCACGCCTTGTAAGGAAGCTTGATTGTGCATGTCTAGGGTAATACCAGAAGAGGGAGACAAAGGCCGGAGTGAACCGGCACCCGATCATCATCAAGGGCCGGCAGAGCTGTCGACGCGGCGATGGTATCCAGAGCAACCATACCCGAGCCGGCCCGATAATTCGATGGGCAGGATCAAGAAATGGCCATTACCCCGCATTATTGTCATCGATAGCTCGCATATCGCCGATTTTCCCAGCCATCCCTTCCGCTCTCTGCTCATCGCGAGCCAGCCTCTTTCCCGCCTCCCCCCATCACCTCAGAGGCAAGCCCATCGACAATGGGTATATCGCCAATTATCCCAGACATCCCTTCGGCTCTCTGCTCATCGCGAACCTGCCTCTTCCCCGCATCCCCTGCCCATCAGCTCAGAGACAAGCCCATCGACAAGGGACTTATCGCCGATAGGCATCACCCCCCTCCATGATCGGCTAATCCATTGCCGCGCCTCATCCAGACCGGGGTGCGCCTTCACGGCCAGCTCCACCGTGGCCGCAGGCAGGGCATCTCAAGCTGCTGATTGTGCTGAAAATAGTCCACAGCGTCCAAGTTTTGGGCAAACGGGCCGAAAAGCCCTTTTTCCGTGGCATGGCGGGTTGACACCCGTCCGGGGGATCATTAATATCCGCTCCGTCTCGACGAGACAGGCAATTCCTCCTTAGTTCAGTCGGTAGAACGGCGGACTGTTAATCCGTATGTCACTGGTTCAAGTCCAGTAGGAGGAGCCAATTCCCTCGTAGTTCAGTCGGTAGAACGGCGGACTGTTAATCCGTATGTCACAGGTTCAAGTCCTGTCGAGGGAGCCATCTTCTAAAGCCCAGTCTCAGGACTGGGCTTTTCCGTTTCTACTGCCCCAGCACGGGGCAAGGCGAAGCAGCGCGGCCACCCCTCCCTGCCCGTTTCCTCTCATTGCGCCTGAGGGCGCTGCCACAAGATGGCGCAGGCATACCCTCTCTGGGGTACCAGTCTGGTGCAGCATCCTTTCCCCCTTGATGACAACACACTCATCTCTCTGATTTATCAGTATAAAATTACTGACATCGGCCTTCGTAGCGACTCAGTTGACTGGCACAGCCCTTGCAATTCCTGATCTCAGGGACGTCACAAGGAGTTGCCTATGCTGCCCATCAAGCCGCCCGGACCCGGTTGCTACGACGAGATGTTGCTCGCCGACAACCAGTTTCGCGATCACTACCACGCCTACCTGGCGTGGCTGCACCAGACCGACGAGAAGAGCATAGAACGCAAGCGTGAGGAGGCCGATCTGCTGTTTCACCGGGTCGGCATCACCTTCAACGTCTATGGGGACGGGGACGGCGCCGAACGTCTCATCCCGTTCGACAGCATTCCCCGCATCATCCCCGCCCGGGAGTGGCAGCATCTGGACAAGGGGATCCGCCAGCGCGTCACCGCCCTCAACGCCTTCCTGCACGACATCTATCACGATCAGCGCATCCTGAAGGCGGGGGTGATCCCGGCCGCCCAGATCCTCACCAACGCCCAGTACCAGCCCTGTATGCAGGGGGTCGACCTGCACCGCAATACCTATGTCCATATCACAGGGGTCGACATCATCCGCAACAGCGACGGCGACTACTACGTGCTGGAGGACAACCTGCGCACCCCCTCCGGGGTCTCCTACATGCTGGAGAACCGCAAGATGATGATGCGCCTCTTCCCTGAGCTGTTTCACAACCAGCCCATAGCGCCGGTGGAGCGCTACCCGGCTCTCTTGCTCCAGACCCTGCGCGAGAGCAGCCCGGTGGACAACCCCTGCGTGGTGGTGATGACCCCGGGACGCTTCAACAGCGCCTACTTCGAGCACAGCTTCCTCGCCCAGCAGATGGGGGTGGAGCTGGTGGAGAGCGCGGATCTGGTGGTCAAGGATGGTCAGGTGCTGATGCGCACCACTACTGGGCTGAAAAGGGTGGATGTCATCTATCGCCGCATCGACGACGACTACCTGGATCCCCTCGCCTTCAACCCGGGCTCCCTCATCGGCGTACCCGGCCTGCTCTCTGTCTACCGCGCCGGCGGCGTGGTGCTGGCCAACGCCATCGGCACCGGGGTGGCGGATGACAAGTCCATCTACCCCTATGTGCCGGAGATGATCCGCTTCTATCTGGGAGAGGAGCCCATCCTCAACAACGTCCCCACCTGGCAGTGCCGGGAACCCGATGCCCTGGCCTATGTGCTGGCGCACCTGGAGGAACTGGTGGTCAAGGAGGTCCATGGCGCCGGCGGCTACGGCATGCTGATCGGCACCTGCGCCAGTCGCGAGGAGCTGGCCCGTTTTCGCGAGTTGCTCAAGGCCAGGCCCGACAACTACATCGCCCAGCCGACGCTCTCCCTCTCCACCTGCCCCACCTTCGTCGAGGCGGGTATCGCTCCCCGCCACATCGACCTGCGCCCCTTCGTCCTCACCGGACAGGAGCTGCGCCTGGTGCCGGGCGGCCTGACCCGGGTCGCCCTCACCGAAGGCTCCCTGGTGGTCAACTCCTCCCAGGGCGGCGGCACCAAGGACACCTGGGTCATGGAGGGCAACCCATGCTGAGCCGCACCGCAAGCGAACTCTACTGGATGTCCCGCCACCTGGAGCGGGCGGAGAACACGGCCCGCATGCTGGACGTCACCCAGACCATGTCGCTGATGCCCTCCATCGACGCCGATCACAGCGAGCTGGTGGCCCCTCTCACCATCAGCGGCACCCACGAGCCCTTCCTGGCCCGCTACGGCCAGGTGAACATGGAGAACCTGCTGCAATTTTTCTGTTTCGACGAGGAGAACCCGAGCAGCATCTTCAGCTGCCTGCGCATGGCCAGGGACAATGCCCACGGGGTGCGCGGCAAGATCCCGGGAGAGGTGTGGGAGAGCATCAACGCTGCCTGGATAGAGATCCGCAGGCGCCGCAAGGCGGGGCTTTCCAGCGGCCAGGCCCAGGAGTTCTTCGACTGGATCAAGGAGCGATCCCATCAGTTTCGCGGCGCCACCTATGGCACCATGATGCGCGGGGACGTGCTCTGGTTCCTGCGCCTTGGCACCTTCATCGAGCGGGCCGACAACACGGCGCGCATCCTGACCGTGAAGTATCAGGTGATCCGGGAGGACGAGGACAGCGTGCGCGAGTTCTACCGCTGGAACGCCCTGCTGCGCTCGGTGGGGGCCTACGAGGCGCACCAGACCCTCTACAAGACCCTCTCCCACGCCTCCATCGCCGAGCTGCTGATCCTGCGCAACGAAGTGCCGCGCTCCCTGCGCGCCTGCCTCGACGAGATGGAGCACATCCTGGCCCAGATCGAAGGGAACGCCGGCCAGGCGCCCCGGCGCCTCACCACCATACTCAACGCCCATCTGACCTATGGCGCCATCGAGGATGTGTTCGCCCTCGGCATGCAGGCGTACCTGAGGGACTTTCTCAGCGACATCGGCGCCATCGGCCAGAGCATCCACGCCGCCTACCTGGAGGTATTATGAGACTCATCATCGATCACCAGACCCGCTACCACTATGCCGACGTGGTGCGCCGCAGCACCCAGTACCTGCGCCTGACTCCCCACAGCACGGCCCGCCAGCAGATCCTCTCCTGGCAGCTGGAGTTGCCCGGGGAGGCCACCTGCACCACGGACGGTTACGGCAACATACTGCACGTGCTGAGCCTGGAGTCCCCCCACGAGGGGATCCTCATCCGCGCCCGTGGCGAGGTGGAGATCTGCGACGACGCCCAGGACGATGAGGAGCACTCCCTCATCTCCCCCCTGAGCTACCTGAGGCCCACCGCCCTCACCAATCCGACCCCGGCCCTGCGGGATCTCGCGCAGGCCTGTCTGCCAGAGGAGCCCACCCTGACCGACCTACAGGGGCTGATGGCACGCATCCTGGTGCTGATGCCCTATCAGCCCGGCAGCACGGACGCCACCTTCAGCGCCGACGAGGCCCTCGCCTCGGGCAGCGGCGTCTGTCAGGACCACACCCATGTGTTCCTGGCCTGCTGCCGCCATGCCGGCCTGCCGGCCAGGTACGTGAGCGGTTACCTCTACAGCCAGGACAGCAGCCACGTGGCGATGCACGCCTGGGCCGAGGTGTGGATCGAGGGGCGCTGGCACACCTTCGATGTCACCAACCTCACCTGCTCCGCCAGCGAGCACCTCAAGCTCGCGGTCGGCATGGATTATCTGGATGCCTGCCCGGTGCGCGGGGTGCGCTACGGTGGCGGCTGCGAGCAGTTGCAGAGCCAGGCGCGGGTCACCCGCCTGGATGGGCAGCAGCAATGAGGGCCCGGGAAGCGCTGGCGGGAGGGCGGCCATGACCTATTGCGTCGCCATGTGCCTGCAAGATGGCATCGTCTTCGCCTCAGACTCGCGCACCAATGCGGGGGTGGATCACATCGCCACCTTCCGCAAGCTGCACCTCTTCACCCAGGAGGACAGGGTGATAGTGCTGCAAAGCGCCGGCAATCTGGCCACCACCCAGAGTGTCATCAGCCTGCTGACGGAGGGGACGGGTCTGCTCAGCCTCCCAAGCCTCTACGAGGTCGCGGCCCTCATCGGCCAGACCATACGCACCGTCATCAGCCGGGATGGGGGCCAGCAGCAGGGGCATGTCAACTTCGGCTGCAACATACTGCTGGGGGGGCAGATCCGGGGGGAGCGCCACCGCCTGTTCCACATCTATCCGGAGGGCAACTTCATCGAGGCGAGCGCCGACACCCCCTACTTCCAGATTGGTGAAAGCAAGTACGGCAAGCCCATCATAGATCGCATCATCCAGTACGAGACGCCGCTCCAGACCGCAATGCAGTGCGCCCTCATCTCCATCGACTCGACCCTGCGCAGCAACCTGTCGGTGGGTTTGCCCCTGGACGCCCTGGTCTATCCCGAGGGGAGCTTCTCGGCGGCACACCTGCACCGCATCACAGAGCAGAACCCCCACTTCCTGGCCCTGCGCAAGGCCTGGGGCGAGGGATTGCAGCGGCTGTTTCGAGATCTCCCCCCCTTCCCCCTCTGAACGGGCGGGGAAGCGCCATGGCGCTTTCCCGCCCCCCTCTTTCCAGATATTCTGGCTGCCATTCGCTTCCCTCTCGATGGAGTCCCCATGCGCCGCTTCAACGTCATGCTCAACGGCAGCCGGCTGATGATGTTCCCCTTCTATGTCTGCATCCTTATCTGCGTTGCCCTCTTGATGGTGAAGTTCGCCATGCAGCTCTATGTGCTGTGCCGCGACATCATCGAGATCGACTATCTGGATCTCATCACAGGGGTGCTCACCCTGGTGGACTTCGTGCTGGTGGCCCAGATGCTGATCCTGGTGGCCATCTGCGGCTATGTGCAGTTCATCAAGACCCCGGAGCAGCGGGCGGCCCTGGGGGACAACTGGCTCAGCAAGATCAACTTCGCCTCCCTCAAACTCATCGTCATCAACTCCCTGGTCACCATAGCCGGCATCGAGGTGCTCAAGGCCTTCCTGGAAGACGGCACCGGCAACGAGACAGAGATGAAGTGGTCTGTCATCGTCTTCCTGGCCTTCTCCACCGCCGCCCTCATCTACGCCATCACGGAGCGGCTGGCGGATCACAAGTGACCCGGTCCTGATTTCATTCAGGATCTATTCATCAGCGGCCGAATTGATAACTCTTTTCATTACCCTTACCCCATTGTAAACTTGCTCGCCCCGGGCCGAACCGCCCGGGTGCTGGAGCACCTATGACAAGCCTTTCCCTCTCACCGCGACACCTCTGGCAATGGCTGGCCTATCACCATCAGGCCGCCGAGGGCTCCCTCTACCTGATGTTCTTCTCCGGCCTGCTGCTGTGGGAACCCCTGACCCCGGTCTGGTCCCTGGCGCGCTGGAACCTGTTTCTCCATGTGATGCTCTCGCTCTCCCTGTTTCCCCTGCTGTTTGGCGCCTTCTGGCTCTCCCATCGCAGCCTGCTGAACAAGAGCCGCAAACCTTTCTTGCGCACCACGGGTCGCATCATCGAAGCCCTGCTGCTGATCTGTCTCGCCAGCGGATTACTGCTGGTGCTGCACGGCACCCCGGGGGATAGCCTCGGCAACCTTGCCAGCTGGGCCCACTGGCTGAGCGCGCTCGCGTTGACGCCCCTGGTGCTGCGTCACGCCTGGCGCTGGACCATCTTGAAATGGCGTGCCTGATCTTATGTTGAAGTGGTTGTTCTCCCTGATGTTCGCCGCCCTGCTGCTGGGGACCGCCTCGGCCCAGGAGATGGGCGCGGCCATGATCCCCTATGACGAGGGCGACACTCCTCGCCTGCTGGTGGCCAACCAGGGCGCCGGCTCCGTCACCCTGCTTGAACGCCAGAGCGGCAAACGGCTGAAAGAGGTGCAGCTGGGGGGCGATCTGCGCCAGCTTGCCCGGGCCGATGACGGCACCCTGCTGGTCACCGACTACGGCGGCGATCGCCTGCTGCTGCTGGATGATGATCTCACCCTGGAAAAGGCGATCCCCACCGGCCATCGCCCTTATGGGGTCATCTTCGATCCCAAGCGGCAGTGGTTCTGGGTCAGCCTGTTCGAATCGGGTCGTCTGCAGGCCTATGACAGCGCGGGCAAGCTCCAGCTGGATGCAGAGACTGCCGAGACGCCCCGCGGGCTTGCCCTGACCGACGACGATCGCCTGCTGCTCACCCACGCCATGACAGGCCAGCTCGCCATCTATGATCTCGCCAAGCTTGGCCACGGCGCCAAGGGCGCCTCCCAGCCCGAGACCGTCCTGCCCAAGCCCAAGCTCATTACCCTGGCGGAGACCCACAGCGACACGCCAAGCGACTCCCAGGGTCTGCCGCGCCTGCTGGACGGCATCGCCCTCTCCCCCGATGGCAGTGAAGCCTGGCTGCCTCACGTGCTCTGGAGCTTCGACCACCCCTTCCAGTTCCAGAGCACCGTCTTCCCGGCCGTCTCCATCATAGATCTCGATGAGGAGAGTGAGCGCATCACTGAACGAGTAGACGAGCGCAAGCAGCTCTTCTTGCAGATCAATCTGCCCAGCGTCGGCAACCGCAGCCAGATCGTCTCCAACCCGTTCGCGGCGCGCTTCGCCGCCGACGGCAAGCGGGTCTATCTGACCCTGGCGGGCTCGGAGGATCTGCTGGTGTTCGACCTGTCGCGCAGCGGCAAATCCAACAGCAACCGTCACCGCCGCAAGAAGTTTCAGGGGGGCGCCAAGGCGACCCAGTTGCTGCGCCACCTGCCGGGCCAGAATCCGCGCGATCTGCTGATCGATGGCGACCATATCCTGGTGCACAACGTCATGGGGCAGGATCTCACCCGCCTCAGCTCAGGGGGCAATGGCCCCTTCGCCCGAGTCACCGTCGATCTGCCCCACTTCGCCAAACTGGTGGAGACGGATCCCCGTCCCGAAGCGCTCAAGCGCGGCGAGCGGTTGTTCAACCTGGGTAATACCGCCGCCAACAGCCGCTTCCCCATGGCCGGGGACAACTGGATGAGCTGCAACTCCTGCCATCTGGACGGGTTCAACTTCACCAACCGCCATCTGATGGCCGCCCATCGGCAGAAGAGCGGCGACAACGCCATCAACGGCCACGCCAACCTCGCCAACATGGTGGCGGGAGACTTCGTCGGCGAGTACCTGCACATGACCCAGCAGACCCAGGGCGGCATGGGCCATGACACCCGTGATGGTGCCGAGGCGGTTGACCCCGCCAGGCCCCAACCCGAGGTGAAGGCGATGATGGAAGACCTGCACGCCTTCGTGACCGCCGATGGCAACCTCCCCTATCTCGCCAACTGGCTGCGGCTCGATGCCCCGCGCAGGGATCCCGCCAAGGCGCCGACCACCCATCCCAAGGAGTGGCTCAACTCCGCCTCCTGCCAGAATTGCCACCAAGAGGCGTTTGCGGACTGGAGCGAGAGCAACCACCGGTTGATGGGCAACTCCCACCCCTACTACAAGGTGGTGCAGGCGCTGGCCCGCGAGACAGAAGGCGAGGCGTTCGGCCAGTGGTGCCAGGGCTGCCACATGCCCCAGCAGGTGATGAACGGCCGGCAGGATATGCCCAAGGGCTCCCACATGTTCGAGCAGGGCGGTGCCTCGCTGATTGCCGCTCATCAGAAAGGCGAGCCCGTGGTAGAGGAAGGCACAAGCTGCGTGCTCTGTCATCGCATCACCAGGCTCGAAGACGCCGGCGGCAACAGCGCCTTTACGGTGAACCTCAAAGACAGAGAGAGCTATGTGTTCGAGGATGCCCCAGGCGGCAGCCTCAAGCACTGGCTGGCCGAGCGGCAGATCAACGCGCGCCCCGCCATGCACAAGGCTTCCTACCAGAAGGATTTCTACCGCGATGCGGCCCTGTGCAAGTCGTGTCACAACGAGTTTGCCCCGGGCACCGGCGCCAATATCGTCAACACCTGGGATGAGTGGGAGAACTCCAGCTTCGCCAAGGCGGAGGATCCCGCCAGGCGGCGTACCTGCATCGACTGCCATATGAACCCGGAGCCCGGCAATGGCGGCGCGCCGGTGGCGGGCCAGTCCACCGAGAACGGCACCATGAAGGCGCGGCTCTATCGCCACAACTTTACCGGCGCCCAGCACCAGCTGGTGGGGCTGCGCAATCCCGCGCTCGAGCAGGAGAGCCTGGCGCTCTTGCGCTCAAGCGCCACCCTCTCGGCCCGTATCGAAGGGGCTGCCGATAACCAGCAACTGGTGGTGCGGGTCGCCAACGTCGGTGCGGGCCACGCCCTGCCCACCGGGGTCGCCGATTTCCGTGAACTCTGGCTGGAGCTGACCGTCACCGACGCCAGCGGCAAGGTGGTGCTTGCAAGCGGCCAGCCGGTGGACGGCGCCGTGCCCGAGGATGCGCGCCTGTTCAGAAAAGTGTTCGGCGATGCCGAGGGCAAGCCGGTGGGGCTCAAGTTCTGGCGCTACGCCAAACTGCTGGAAGATACCCGCATTCCGGCCGATGGCTGGCGCGATGAAGCCTGGCCGCTGCCAGCGGATGCCCAAGGGCCCTTCAAGGCCGATATCAGACTCAATTTCCGCACCTACCCCAAGTGGGTCAGTGATGCGGTGCGCGCCGCCGAGCCAAGCTTGCCGGCGCCACCCATAGTGCAACTCAATCGGCTGCAACTGACCCTGCAGCCCCTCCCCGTTACGCCCGATACGGAGCCTCAAACCTGATGTTTGCAAGTTTTCTCATTACCCTGCGCGAGGGGCTGGAAGCCTTCCTGCTGGTGGGCATCTGCCTCTCCTACCTCGCCAAGCTGGGGGCGAGCCGCTACAACAAGCTCATCTATCTGGGGGTGGGGCTGGGCCTCGTCGCCTCCCTTGTGGTCGCCTTCCTGTTCCAGGTGGTGGTGAGCCAGTTCGAGAGCGAGCGCTACAACCACCTCCTGATGGCGGGGATCCTCATCTTCGCCACCCTGGTGCTCACCTATATGGCAATCTGGATGCAGAAGCAGGCCAAATCCCAGGTGGGGGCCATGACGGCGCGCATCGATGCCGCCATCGACGGCGGCAACCTGTTCGGTCTGGTGCTGCTCGCCTTCCTGGCGGTGATGCGCGAAGGCTTTGAAACCGTGCTCTTCTTCTCCGCCCTGGTCTACTCAGGGCAAGGGGTGGATCTGCACGAGGGACTGATGGGGGCGCTGGCGGGGCTACTGGTCTCCGTGGTGCTGGTGTGGGGGCTGCTGCGCTCCACCCGCAAGGTGGCGCTGGCCCCCTTCTTCCGCTGGACCGGGCTGCTCATCATCATCATCGCCGCGGGGCTGCTGTCGTCCGCCGTCAACATGTTGCAGGCGGCAGACATCATCACCTTCTGGACCACGCCGGTGTTCAACATCAGCCACATCCTCGACGATCAGGGGGTCTTCGGCACCTTCCTGCGCGCCCTGTTTGGCTACAATGCCTCGCCGGCCGGCCTGCAGTTGCTGACCTGGGCCGCCTATCTGGCCATCTTCGTCACCCTCTGGCATCGCAGCTATCGCCCTCGGGCGCAGGGATAAACCCGCGGTTGCAACCCCATTCGGGAGCCGCGCCCTGGCGCGGCTCCCTTATCTATCAAGCAGTGTCGGAACACTCATGAGCGACAACAACAAGAAGAAGATTGCGGTACTGGGTGCCGGGCCCGCCGGTCTGATGGCCGCCTGGCGCCTCTGCCAGGCCGGTTTTGCGGTCACCCTGTTCGAGCAGGAGAGCGTGGTGGGCGGCATGTGCGCCACCCAGACCTTCAAGGGGCGCGATGGCGACTATCGCTTCGACTACGGTGGTCACCGCTTCATCACCAAGAACCCCGAGCTGCTCGCCTTTATCGACGAGCTGATGGGGGACGATCTGCTCCACGCCGAGCGAAAGAGCGTGATCCGCTTTGGCGGGCGCACCTATGACTACCCCCTGAACCTGCCGAACCTGCTCAAGACGGCCCCGCTGCCGCTGATGGCTGGTGCGGTGAAGGACTTGCTGCTGTTGCCCTTTGCCAAGAAGCCCACCGACTTTGCCAAGGCGAGCTTTGCCGAGTGGATCCAGAGCCACTTCGGCCGCACCCTCTACCGCCAGTTCTTCGAGGGCTACACCGGCAAGCTGTGGGGTATCAACCCTGACCAGCTCTCCGCCGACTGGGCCGGTCAGCGCATCAGCCTGATCGATTTGAAAGACGTGGCGCGCCGCCTGCTGCCAAGGCGCAAGGGCAACCTCTCGGTGCGCACCTATGCCCGCAAGTATCGCTACCCCAAATACGGTTTTGGCCAGATCTTCACCACCCTGGGGGAGCGGCTGGTGGCCGAAGGGGTTGAGCTCAAGACCGGCGCCACCATCACCCGCCTCGAGCAGGCTGATGGCCGCATCGAGCGAGTGTACTGGCAACAAGAAGGTATTGAGCAGAGCGAGCACTTCGATCAGGTGATCTCCACCCTGCCGCTGCCGCTCACCTGCCAGCATCTGGGCTTGCCCTGCGATCTGCACTACCGATCCCTGCGCTTCGTCAATATGCCCCTCAAACAGGAGAACCTGTCGGACAACACCTGGCAGTACCTCTCCGACCCCCATATTCTGGCCACCCGCCTGCAGGAGCCGCGCCGCCGCAGCCCCTTTATGGCGCCAGAAGGCCAGAGCTCGGTGATGCTGGAGATCCCCTGCAACCCGGGGGATGCCACCTGGCAGGCGCCGCTCGCCGATCTGCGGGGCCGGGTGACAGCCGATCTCGCGAGCCTCGGGGTCGATACCGCCAAACTTGGCGACGAGACCTTCGAGGCGCGCAGCGAGTACGCCTATCCGCTGATGGATCTCGGCTATCAGGCCCGCCGCAACGACGCCATCCAGGCGCTGATGCCGATAGCCAACCTCATCATGACCGGCCGTCAGGGGACATTCCGCTATATCTTCACCGACACCGCCATGGAGATGGGGATGATGGCCGCGGACATGGTGATCGACGGGGTGGACAGACGCCACGCCATCTATAACCATCGCAACGAAAATACCGTCATCGAGACCCAGAGCGTGGCGTAGCAACAGGAACAACCCCTCCCGGCCTCCCCCTTCGAAAGGGGGAAGGTAAAACGCCCTCCCCTGACAAGGGGAGGATCGGGGTGGGGTCCAACTCATCAGGACTGGCGCCATGCCGTCAGGACAAATCAACAAGGAGAACAGGATGACCATACGCCCGGGTTTGCTTGCCCTCACCCTGCTGCTGGCCCTGAGCGGTCAGGCGCAGGCTTACTCCTACGCCGCCGCCGGCAAGGAGCCGCTGATCGACGCCCGCGAGGCGCTGCTGGGCGCCGCCACTGATGGCAAGGATGCCAGCGCCACCTTGAGCGAGATTGCCGACGAGCTGACCTATCTGGAACAGCACCACAAGGTGGAGCTGCAAGCGCCCCTGGCCGCCGCCATCAAGGGGAAAGATGCTGCCGCCACCGCCGCCCTGCTCAACCGCGCCTACAAGGCGGAGATCGAGCGCCGCCTCGAAGGGGCGGCTCAGAACCTTGGCGACTACCAAACCGCCAAGGTGCTGGTGGTCAAGAGCAAGCGCTTCCTCGACTTGATCCTCCCCTCCCTCAATGAAGGGGATCGCAAGGCGGCCGAACAGGCGCTGGCCAGGGTGCTGGACGCCATCGGCAACCCGGGGGTATTCGGGGTGGGCGCCAAGCCCGCCGATGCCGCCGCCTTTAGCGATGCCGAAAAAGCGCTGATGGCCGTGCTGGCGCCGCTTTGATGGCTACCCGCCAAGCATTGCGCCATCTCGCTGTGACAAACGGTGAGTTTCGCTTCGCTCTACCCACCCTACGCACTTTGATGACCTCCCATCGATGACGGCGGCCCCCCTCATCCCCGACCCTTCTCCCGCAAGGGGAGAAGGGGGGCATTTCCACGGCCGATTACGCTTCGCTAATCGACCCTGCTTGCTGATCCTGCTGCAACTGGCTTGGCTCGGCTGGCTGCTGACCTTCCCGGTGGCGCTCGATTCCGACGATGCCCTGAACTTTGCCCACGGGGTAGTGCGCTTCAGCGTGCTGGAGTTCTCTCCCCACTTTCCGGGCTACCCCGCCTTTATCTGGCTGGCGCGGCTCATCAACCTCGCGGTAGACGACCCGGCCCGCGCGGTGCAGTGGGCCAGCCTGCTCGGCACAGCGCTGATAGCGCCCCTCGCCGCCTTGTTGGCGGTGAAACTATGGCAACGGCCAAACCTGCTGGCGCCGGTCTGGCTGCTGGTGCTGGCTCTGCCGCTCACCCCGACTCTGGCGCTCTCCGGCCTCTCGGACGGACCGGCGCTGGCCGCCTGGCTCGGGGCGCTGCTGGCCTTGCAGCATCGCAAAATCGCGCTGGCGGGTCTGCTGCTTGGATTGCTGCTGGCGCTGCGCCCCTCCTATTTCGTGCTGGCATTGCTGCCGCTTTGGCTCGGGATGCAACACAAGAGGGAACGACTCAGATTTATACTCCCCATTGCGCTGGTAGGATTTTCCAGCCTGCTCTTTGTCTGGCAGGCCGATGGCTGGGCCTATTTTGCCGAGGGGCGACGCTTTACCGACGGCCACTTCACCCTCTGGGGCAACACGGCGGCGGCCCACGGGGATCGGCTGCTGAGCTGGGCGCGCACCTTCAATGATCAACTGACCCCGCTCTGGCCCCTATTGATGGGAGCCTTGCTCCTGCTGCCACTCTGGCAGCGGTCAAAGGGCCAGACTGCCGCCCTCTCCCCGCTCTGGACCCTCTACTGGCTCGCCCTGCTGCTCTGGACCCTGTTTGGCCAGAACCCGGACAATCCCCGCCATCTGGCGCCCATTACCCTGCTCGGCATAGTGCTGCTGGCGGGCAGGCTGCCCCAATGGGGCGAGCGCCCTGCCATGCTGGGAGCCCTGTTGCTGCTCTGCACCACACTCACAGCGCCAGCGCCGCCCGCCATGGTGCAGGCCGCCCGGCTGGCCGAGCAGGCGTGTTCGGCCCTGGTGACCCAGTGGGGAGTGAGGCTGCTTAGGGAAACCACGACACTGCCGGTGACGGACGGCTGGTATCAGGGGGATGCCGCCCTTGCGCTCACCCAGGGGGCCTGCCGCCTCAGCCGCCGCCCCATAGCGCAGAGCGAGATGCCGCTCCCCCACCAGGGGCACTGGTTTGCCCCCCGCTTTGGCGCCGAACCCGGCCTCTGGCTCGCCATCCCGCGCTGACATCTGGCCCAAACGCGTCGCTGCGTCAGCTGACTCGTCTACACTCACTGCGCATGGGCGTGGCAGGGGGAGGATGCATGAAGGGAGGCAAGGAGTGGGCACTGGTGCCCCTGGTTCTGGCGCTGGCCAGTGCGCTCCTGGTGCTGCCTGTCTGGCTGCAGGGGGGCACTCAGGGGCACGATCTGTTCCACCACCTGCTCTCCGGCCACTACTTTGCCCGCCAGCTGTGGCAGGGGGAGCTCTATCCCCGCTGGCTGATGGCCATGAATGGCGGCTTTGGCAGCCCCACCTTCTTCTTCTATCCCCCGCTCCCCTACTATGTCAGCGCCCTCTTTGCCGGCCCAGGTGCCCCCGCCCAGCAGGCCATCTACCCCCTGCTCGGGAGCGCCACCCTGGCGCTGCTGCTCTCGGGCACGTTCGCCTATCTGTGGCTGCGCGCCACCACGCCCCCTGGCCGGGCCCTGGCGGTCAGCCTGCTCTACCTGATCCTGCCCTATCACCTGGCCATGGATCTCTATGCCCGCTTCGCCCTGGCGGAGTTCTGGGCCTTCGCCTGGGCGCCGCTGATCCTGCTTGGCCAGGATCTCGCCCATCGCGGCCTGCGCCAGGGCCTGCCTCTGCTGATCCTGGGGCTGGCGCTGCTGGCCTTCTCCCACCTGCCGAGCCTGCTGCTGATGATGGGGCTGGTCAGCGTGCGTGCCCTCTGGTTCGCCTGGCGATCCCGCACCCTGGCGCCCTGCTGGATAGCCCTGGGGGCCCAGGGGCTGGGGCTCTGTATGGCGGCGGCCCTGCTGCTGCCCGCCCTGGCGGATCAGGGGGCCATCTCCATGGAGCTGATGCGCGGCGGCATGTTCGACTTTCGGCGCAACTTCCTCGACCGTTTGCCCTCGGGCTGGGGGGACTGGCGCTTTCGCGGCCACCTGGCGTGGCAGAGCCTGCTGACCCTGGCCCTGCTGCTCATCGCCTGGGCCGCCGCCCGCGAGCCGCGCCACCCCGAGCTGCTGTGCTGGGGGGCGATCGGCGTCGCCGCCTTCCTGATGATGCTGCCCGTGAGCCAGCCCCTCTGGAGCCTGTTGCCCCCCCTGCAACGGGTACAGTTTCCCTGGCGGCTCAATCTCATCCTCACCCTGGCCACCATCGCCGTGGTGGCGCTCGGCACCCCCACTCACCGCCCCTGGCAGTGGCTCTGGTGGGGCATGCTGCTGCTGACCCTCCTCTCCACCCTGGCCTATGTGCGCCACGCCCCCCTCACCCAGGCCCCCACCCGGGAGGCCATGGCCCTCGAGTTCGACAGCAAGCGCAGCGCCCGGGAGTACAGGCCAAGACAGGTGCCGGGGGGCATGTTCGCCCCCACCCTGCTCGCCTGGAAGGACGAGTTCCAGCCCCCGGTGAGCGCCGAGCCCCCGGGCGCCAGCTGGACAGTGCACCGCTGGCAGCCAAGGGCCCTGACTCTGGCGGTGACGGCGGCCGTGCCGACCCGGCTGGTCCTGCACCAGTATGATTACCCCGGCTGGCAGGCCTGGCTCGACGAGCACCTGATGCTGACGGTGGGTGCCAACCCCCAGGGCCTGATGCAGCTCTGGGTGCCGGCGGGCAGCCACAACCTCACCCTCAGACTGACGGCGCGCTGGCCCGAGCGGGCAGGCAATGCCCTCTCCCTGCTCGGGTGGCTGGGCTGGCTGCTGCTTCTGTGCCACCACAGGGCAAGGCGTCCGGTGCGCTGAGTCCGTCGCAGATCTGACCTCTGGGCCCGGGGCAGGATAGACCTGCCCAAGCCTGCCAAAGCTGATAGACTCAGCACTTGCCCCTTTTTCCCGGCCCTGCCACGACTCGGATACCCTATGCCTCAAGCCACGACCCTCTCTCCCCGCTTCCTGTTCATCCTGCTCGGCGCCCTGGCGGGCCTGACCCCGCTCGCGGTGGACATGTACCTGCCCGCCATTCCGGCCATCGCCCGGGATCTGGCCACCAGCATAGACGGGGCCCAGCTCACCATCAGCGCCTTCCTCGGCGGCTTCGCCATCGGCCAGCTGTTCTACGGGCCGCTCGCCGACAGCTTCGGCCGCAAGCCGGTGATCCTGGCGGGCCTCTCCATGTTCGCCGTGGCCTCGGTGGGCTGCGCCCTGGCGGACTCCCTGCCGGAGCTGCTGGCCTGGCGCATGCTGCAGGCCGCCGGCGGGGCGGCGGGATCCGTGGTGGTCAATGCCCTGCTGCGGGATCTGTTCGAGAAGGATGCGTTTTCGCGAGCCATGTCCTTCGTCATCCTGGTGATGACGCTGGCCCCCCTGGTAGCCCCCGTGGTGGGCGGCTACATCAGCGCTCATGCTGACTGGCGGGTGATCTTCTGGCTGCTGGTGGGGATCAGCCTGCTCATCTGCGTGGTGATGCAGTGGAAGATAGAGGAGACCCTCAAACCCGAACACAAACAGCCCCTCAAGCTCGGCCAGGTGCTGCGCAACTACTGGGGCGTGCTCTCCCACCGCGGCGCCATGGGCTATGTGCTGTGCGGCGCCCTGTCGAGCTCGGGCATGTTCGCCTTCCTGAGTGCCTCCCCTTATGTCTATATCGAGTATTTCAAGGTACCGACCGAGCACTACGGCTGGCTCTTTGGCCTCAACATCCTGCTGATGATGGTGGTCACCTTCGTCAACAGCCGGCTGGTGAAGGGGGTGGGCGCCGAGCGCATGCTGCAGTACGGCCTGACGGTGCTGCCGCTGGCCGGGGCCCTGCTCATCTACAACGCCTGGAGCCAGACCGGGGGCCTGTGGGGCATCGTCATCCCAGTGGTGCTCTTCGTCGGCCACATCAGCCTGGTGGGGGCCAACGCCATGACGGGCCTGATGGGCCACTTCCCCCAGTCGGCGGGCACCGCCTCGGCGCTCGCGGGCACACTGCGCTTTGGCATAGGCGCCGTGGTGGGCATACTGGTCAACCTCAATCCCCCCGAGTCGCCGCTGCCCATGGCCATCGCCATCGCCGCCTGTGGCCTGAGTTCGGCGCTCTGCTACTGGCTGCTCACCGGCAAGCGTGCCAGGGCGGCCTGACGATCCCTTCGGCTCACCGTTATGCCGACACGAAAAAGCCCTGTCCACCGGACAGGGCTTTTTGCATCAGGGGCGCGGCCCTCAGGCATCGGCCTCCAAGCCGCTGCGAGCCAGAATCTCGCTCTCCACGCCATCCAGGCTCAGCTGGTTCTTCTTGCGCCAGTAGGCCTCTATGCCCTCCTTGCCCTGGCGCGCCGACCAGTTGGCGAGATCCTCCCTGTCCCCCTGATAGTCAAACAGGGGCACCGACATGCCGCAGGAGGTCTGGACCCGCTCAATGTCGAGCAGGAAGATCTGGCGGGCCGCCACGCTGGCCGGGAAGCGTGCCAGCGCCGTCTCCCAGTCCGGATCGCCCCGGTGCAGCACCCGCGCCTGACCATAGGCCCGCACTATCATGGGCGCCCCCTCGAAGGCGCAGAACATCACCGTCATGCGCGGGTTCTGCAACACATGGGCCGCCGACTCGTTGCCGCTGCCGGTCAGGTTGAGCCAGGCCAGGGTATGGGCATCGAGAATGCGTAACGAATCCCCGCCCTTGGGAGAGAGGTTGACCGTGCCCTCTCTCGCCGCCGTGCCGACAAAATAGATCTTCTGCGCCTCGATAAAGGCCACATGGCGCGGCGAGAGCGCCTCGAACAGTTGTCCCATCGTCCTTTCCCCTGCTGTGTCCATGGTGCTCAGAACAGGGCGCGGTTGAGCCACAGATGCGCCCCTATGCTGACCATATAGCCAAGCAAAATGGCAGGCAACCACTTGAGGTGACCGAGGAAGGTGTACATGCCCCTGGCCTGCCCCATCAGGGCCACCCCGGCGGCGGAGCCGATGGAGAGCAGGCTGCCCCCCACTCCAGTGGTCAGGGTCACCAGCAGCCACTGCCCGGTCGACATCTGCGGCTCCATCGACAGCACGGCGAACATCACGGGAATGTTGTCGATGACGGAGGAGAGCAGGCCGATGAGCACATTGGCCTGGGTCGGATCCCCCTGATAGAGGAGCTGGGACGCCAGCGCCAGATACCCCATGAAGCCGAGCCCGCCGACGCACATCACCACCCCGTAGAAGAAGAGCAGGGTGTCCCACTCGGCCTTGGCAATCTTGTTGAACACATCGAACGGCACTATGGAGCCGAGGCGCAGCAGCCGCGCCTCGTCGCCGGTGCGCTCATAGAGGGCGCGCTCCCGCGCCAGGGCACCTGGCTGGGTCTTGCGCAGGTAGAAGCCGAAAAACTGCAGATAGCCGAGCCCCGTCATCATGCCGAGCACCGGGGGCAGGTGCAGGAAGTGATGGCAGGCGACGGCGGTGCCTATGGTGAGGAGGAAGAGCAGCACTATGACGACGGCCCCGCGCCTGAGGGTCACCTCCTCGTCCAGCACCCTGGGGGCATGGCGTGGCACCATCAGGCTCATCAGGAGGGCCGGGATCAGGAAGTTGAGCAGGGCGGGGATGAAGAGCGCGAAGAACTGGCCGAAGGGTACCTTGCCCGCCTGCCACACCATCAGGGTGGTGATGTCGCCAAAGGGGCTGAAGGCGCCGCCGGCATTGGCCGCCACCACTATGTTGATGCAGGCAAGGTTGATGAAACGGCGATCCTCGTTGGCCACATTGAGCACCACAGTGCACATCAGGAGCGCCGTGGTGAGGTTGTCCACCACGGGGGAGATGAAGAAGGCCAGCAACCCGGTAAGCCAGAACAGGGTGCGCAGGCTGAGCCCGGCCCGCACCAGGCGGGCGCGCAGGGCGGCAAACAGCAGCCTGTCCTCCATGGCGTTGATGTAGGTCATGGCCACCAGCAGGAACAGCATCAGCTCCCCGTATTCCAGCAGGTTCTGCCGAAACCCCTCGTGGGCCAGGGGGCTCTGCCCCGCGTCCGCATAGACGACGCCAATGGCTATCCAGATGATGCCAGCGGCGATCAGCACCGGCTTGGATTTTCGCAGCTTCAGGTACTCTTCGGCCATCACCAGGAGGTAGGCGAGCACGAAGACGACGAGGGCGAATACGCCGACGCCGCTGTGGGTCAGGGCGAGGGGGCCTTCGGCCAGGGCGGGGCCGCAGAACAGGCAGAGCCCGGACAAGGGGGCAAGGCGTGAGGATCCAGACATGGGTGCGCGTCTCTTGAGAACCGTCTGGCATTGAGGCTAGCAGCGGACAGGGAAGTCACCCTCATCCCTGTCCGCAGGTCGAGCCGCCCGCCTCGACCGGGCAGGCGGCGTGGCTCAGGGGATATCAGGGGGATTTTTTGCCAAAACCGGACTGCTTGAGGGTGTAGCCTGCGCTGTTTTGCCAGGCATCCAGCCCGCTTCTGTTGTTGCCAGCTACCAGGCTGGCGGCCAGGCTCGGGCTGTTGAACAGCTGATCGGCGCCGAACACGAAGCCCCCCTCGGCCCGGGGGATGAGCACCCCCTTGGCCAGCAGCTCCTGGCGCAGCTCGATCACCGCCTCGCGCAGGGAGGCGGCATCCTCCCCGTTGGCGGTGGAGCCCGCCTGCACCATGAAGCCGGGGTTCTGCCGCTTGCCCACCGGATAACCATGGGCCTCGGCACCCTTGCCGTTGAAGTGATAGAGCTCGCGCTCGCCGGGCTTGTTGTCGGAGAGCGCCTTTTGCAGGGTCATCAGCTCGTTGTAGATATCGATGGGGACTACGGCAGCCTGCTTGGCCCCCTTGCTGTCGACGATAAAACTGACTTGCTTGTGTAACATCCTTGCTCATCCTGTGACCCATGGAAGCCCCTATTCTAACCACCTCTGGCGAGCGGGATCCAGCAAGGATCCTCATCCCTTTTGCAGGCGCGATCACTAACTGGCATAGTGACTGACATTGTGAAAGCCATTGGCCATCAACCGGTTATCCCATGCTGAACCTGCGCAACCTCAGTAAACGCTTCGCCAGCGGCGGCGAGACGCTCCCCCTGTTTGAGGGGCTGGATCTCAAGCTCGCCCCGGGGGAAACCTGTCTGCTGCTGGGGCAGAGCGGCTGTGGCAAGTCCACCCTGCTCAACCTCATCGCCGGTCTCATCGCCCCGGACGAGGGGGAGATCTGGCTGGGAGAGACCCGGCTCGACACCCAGTCCCCGGACGAGCGGGCCCGTTTGCGGGGCCGGCATTTTGGCATCGTCTATCAGGACTTCAACCTGCTGCCGACCCTCACAGTGCTGGAAAATCTCTGCCTGCCCCTGGAGATAAACCACCTGCCCCGGGACATGGCGCGCCTCGATGCCCTGCTGGAGCGCCTTGGCATGAGCCACAAGCGCCACGCCTGGCCTGAGCAGCTCTCCGGCGGCCAGCGCCAGCGGGTGGCCCTGGCCCGGGCCCTGGTTCACCAGCCAACCTGGCTGCTGGCAGACGAGCCCACCGGGAGTCTCGACGAGCACAACGCCGAGCAGGTGATGGGGCTGATGATGGCGGCGGTGCGCGATACCGGCGCCGGCCTCCTGCTGGTGAGCCACAACCCGGGCTATGGCGCCCTGGCGGATCGGGTGCTGCGCCTGGAAGGGGGGCAGCTGCTCGAGGGCAGACCCCATGGGTGACGCAAGCCGCAAGGATGATCCATGCTGCCGCTGAAGGCGCTGCTGCGCCTCTATCGCGCCCACCCCTGGCTGCTGCTGATGAGCCTGGCGGGGCTTATGCTGGGGGTCACCCTGGTGGTGGCCATCGAGCTCTTGAACCACAGCGCCCGCACCAACTTCGTCGCCGCCCGCAGCCAGCTTGCGGGGGAAGCGAACTACCGCCTGGCCCCCCAGGGCGGGCTGGATGAGCAGCTCTATGTGACGCTGGTGCGAAGCCAGCCGGAGCTTGACGCCATGCCAGAGCTGCACGCCTGGCTCAAGGACGAGCAGGGACGCAGCTTCCAGTTGCTGGGGATGGATCTCTTCAACCCAGGCCCCTTGCGCCGACTCTTTGGCGAGCAACCGGGGCGCGAGCCCGACTTCACCCTGAGCCGCGCCGACAGCGTCTGGCTCTCGGCCCCCGAGGCAAGGCGCCTTGACTGGCAACCGGGGCAGTCGCGGGCCTTTATGCTGGGCGATGAGGGGCAGCGCCCCCTAACCCTCACCCTGGCAGGCACCTTCGAGCCAGGCGCCGTTCCCATGGAGCGGCTGCTGGTGACCGACATCGGTCTCGCTCAATCGCTGCTTGGCAAGGCCGGAAGGCTGGATCGCATCGTCTTCAAGCTGAGCGATGCGCAGGCCAATACCTTGCAAAAAGCCTTGCAGGCCGCGCAGGGAGCCGAGTTCCCCGCTCAGCCCTTATGGCTCGAGCCCATCAGCCCGGCCCTCGATGCCAGCCAGCTCGGGGATGCCCTGGCCCTCAACCTCAGCGCCCTCTCCCTGCTCGCCATGGCGGTGGGATTGTTTCTGGTGTTCAACGCCCAGCGCTTCGTGCAGAGCGTGCGCCGCCCCCAGCTCGCCCAGCTCATCATCCTCGGCATGCCGCCAAGCCGGGTGCTCCGCTGGCTGGCCCTGGAGCTCTCCATCCTCGCCACCCTAGGCACCCTGCTCGGGCTGCTGCTCGGCAGCCTCTTGGCGCTGGCCCTCATGGGGCAGCTCACCCAGGCGCTGGCAGATCTCTATGGCCCCAATCCCATCGACCTGCTGCGCCTCTCCCCCGCAAGCCTCATCAAGGCGCTGCTGATAGGCCTGGCTGGCACCCTTGCCGCCAACCTCCCCGGCTGGTGGCAGTTGCTGCGCCAATCCCCTCTTGAACTGCGGGAAGGCAACAGCCGCCCGCCGGTTTATCCCTGGCGCAGACGCCTGCTCGCCATCGCCATACTGCTGCTCTGCGCCCTCTGCCTCCTGTTGCCGCAGACCGGCCTGGGGGGCGCCCTCTTCGTGGCCGGGGGCTGGCTGCTCGCCATGGCCCTCGCCCTGCCCGATGCCCTGCGCGCGCTGCTGGGGCGGCTGCGCGGGCACGGCTCCCTCAGCGTCCGGCTCGGGGTGGCCGAGACCCAATACCATCTGGATCGCACCGCCATCGCCGTGATGGCGCTGCAACTGGCCATCGCCGCGGCCATCGGCATCGGGGTCATGGTGTCGAGCTTTCGCTCGAGCGTGGAGATCTGGCTCGGCCAGCGGCTCGCCGCCGATCTCTATGTCAGCGCCCCCAAGGGGGTGGCAGGCAGCAGAGGCCAGCTGAGCGAGCAGACCCTGACCGCCATCCTCGCCGAGCCGCAGCTGAGCGCCGCCTCGCGCCGCGCCGTGCTCCCCGCCCGCTGGCAGGGACACCCCATCGAGTGGGCGCAGATGGACTTTATCCCCGAGCTCAAGGCCGCCTACCCGCTGCTGGTCGGACGCTGGCCCGCAACGCCCGACGAGGTGCTGGCGAGCGAACCGCTCACGGTGCGCCTCGGGGTCAGGGTGGGCCAGATACTTGATGTAACGAGCGAAGGGGGGCCAAGGCGACTCACCGTCACCGGGGTCTATCAGGATTACGGCAGCGACAAGGGGCAGATACTGCACGCCTTCGAAGGGGGCGCGGTACAATCCCTCGCCCTCTTCAGCCCAGACCCCGAGCGCCTCGGCGATCGGCTGCGCTCGCGCCTTGGCGAACGGGTGAACCTGTTGCCCGCCCCCGCCATCCACGCCGCGGCGCTCAAGGTGTTCGATCAGACCTTTGTGGTGACCGAGCTATTGAAACTGCTGATTTTGGGGATCGCCTTTGTCGGCATCGGCTCGGCCTTTATGGTGCTGGGGCTGGCCAGGCGCGGCGAGTTGCTGACCTTGCAGAGCCTAGGGATTGGCCCCCGCCACTGCCGCCGCCTGCTGGTGTGGCAGGGGGCGGGATTGGGGCTGCTCACGGCGCTCCTGGCCCTGCCGGTGGGCTATGGCCTCGCCTGGGTGCTGATTGAAGTGGTGAACCCCCGCGCCTTTGGCTGGCGCCTCGCCTTCGAGGCCGCCCCCTTGCACGCCGTCACGGCGCTCTTGCTGGCGCCGGTGTGCGGAGCGCTCGCCTCCTGGTATGCCGCAAGGAGAGTGGTATGAAAGTGAGTTGGACGTGGTCGCTGATGATCGCCTGCATCCTCCATGGCGCTGCGGTCGGTGCCTGCGATCTCGGCGCCCTGCTCGGCGGCGGCAGCGATCAGTTCAGGAAGGCCCTGCCGGGCCAGCCCATCCGGCTGCCCGCCGATCACGGCGCCCACCCCGACTACAGATCCGAGTGGTGGTATCTCACCGGCAACCTGCAAGATGAGCAGGGGCGCGACTACGGCCTGCAGTGGACCCTGTTTCGTCAGGGTATCGAGCAACAGATAAAGTCAAACAACCCCTGGCTCAGCCCCCAGCTCTGGCTGGCCCAGTTCGCCATCACGGATCTGGCGAGCGGTAGCCATCTGCAGGATGAGCGCACCAGCCGCCAGGGGCCTGGGCTCGCTGGCGCCAGCGGCGGCCAGTATTGGCTGAAAGAGTGGGTACTCGCCTCTGAAGGGGAATCGCTCTTTCCCGCCACCTTGAAGGTGCAGAGCAAGATGGGTGAGCTGAACCTCAGGGTGAGCGCCGCCAAGCCGGTTGTGCTGCAAGGCAAAGCGGGTTACAGCGAGAAGAGCCCGGGCAACGCCTCCTTCTACTACTCCTACCCGCGCCTGACGCTTAGCGGCACCTTGACCCTGGAGGGGGAGACCCGCAATGTCACGGGCCAGGGGTGGTTTGATCACGAGTGGAGCAGCTCGGTATTGGCCCAGTGGCAATCGGGCTGGGACTGGTTCTCCCTTCAGTTTGAAGATGGCCGCGAGCTGATGCTGTTTCGCCTGCGCACCAAAGCGGGCCACACTGAGCCGGAGAACCGCTACGGCATACTGATTGAGCGGGACGGCAGCAGCCGGGTGCTCGCCCCCGACAGCATCAGCCTCACCCCGGGCAAGACCTGGCGCGGCCCCAAGGGGCAAGACTACCCCGTCGAGTGGCAGCTTAAGGCCGCTGATTTGAATCTCGTTATTAAGGCGCGTCAACCCAATCAGGCCATGACGGGCCGCTTTGACTACTGGGAGGGGGCTGTGACTGTGGAGGGCGATGCGCAAGGACTCGGCTATCTGGAGATGACGGGATATTGAGCCCGGGCCCGCCCCGTTTCTTCGCTGCGTCTATTTTTTTGTATTGCGAGGCGAAGTCTACGCCCCATTACCATCTCTACGGTTTGGTTCTGAGGCAGCCTATCCATAACAGCCAGCACCAAATTGCCTGCCCTCTCCAATTTCTGATCCCCATCAAAAATACTCTCCAAACCACACCTAAAGTAAAACGTTTCGCTCAACAAGTGCTGCTACACTTGGTACCCTACTCATGCGACCCTCATAGCCCCAAAGGCAGCAAGGGAGCGACTATGGTTCGTACCTCTTCAATTCGGTTAACCTCAGCACAACGGAGGCTATATTCCGTGCGGTAGCCGTGTGATTTAGTGAGTAATGGAATAAGACTGGATACCAGTGAACACCATTGTTTCATAGTTAGGTAGGGTTTCATATATCCACAGCATCAATATTGAGTGTGGTATACGATATAATAATCTCAGTGAGAGCTTCCACTATATAGAAAGCATCTAGAGATACACGATTCAAGAAATTACTTTCTTTGTAAATCCTTCGACCATTAACACAGTCAATTCAACATTCGATACCCATAGGAAGAAAATGAAAGGTAAAATTACTCAATGGAATGATGACAAGGGCTTTGGGTTTATCACACCAGAAGATGGGTCAGACAATATCTTCGTCCATATCTCTGCTGTAAACCCCAAAGAAAGAAGGCCACAGATTAATGACGAGGTATTGTTTGAGACTGCAATCGATAGTCAGCGACGAGTGAGAGCTACAGAAGTTTACTATGAAGGTTGGACTCTTCGCCCTATCAAACAGCCTTCCAAACAAAGCTCTCATTCTAAGGGAGGGTCAAGTGATAAAAAAATCGCCCTTGAACCAGTCAGAAAAACACCTCTGGATTATATTTTTTTAATCATGGCTATAGTTTTGATAACTTTAGCTGGCTTTAACTATTTTAAAGAAAAAGATCTTACGATATCACTTCCAATTGCATTGCTTGCAATAATATTACTTGCTCTCTTTAGTCGCCCCAAAAAACCTTCAAACAAATTATTTACCTGTTCTCGCTGTCGCTGCAATGTTCCGTTTGACAATCGCACCATTCGCGCTTGGAATACGGGCACGCTAAAACTCTATTGCTCAAATTGCCATGCTGAATGGTTAAGCAATCAAAATGCTACAAATAATAATTCCTACTCATCAAGCAGAGGTCGTGGTTGCCTTGGTGTTCTAGCAATGATGATCATCATTCCAGTAGGGTTAGTGTCTATTGCATCTTGGCTGAGTTGAACATTACTTAATGAGAACTTGGCGTGAAGCAGCTAACGGCCATAGGCGTTAAAAATAAACACCCGACTCTTGCACCTATTTTCCAACAAAGAAACCCCCGACAGAATTTATTCCGTCGGGGTTTTATTTATCTCGCCGCCTGATCCACCAGATAGAGGATGCTGTGATAGGGGATGCCGGCGTGCTGGCTGAGCCCCATTTCACAGGTGCGGCTATTGCTGAATCCCTGACGGCAATCGCTGGGGACCTGGGCAGGCAGGCTGGCAAGCGCGGCGGCGTTGAGCTCCGGGGTCATCAGCCCCTTGTCGCCGGCAAAGCCGCAGCACTGGATATGCTCAGGCACGATCACCTCGCGGGCGCAGGCGCGGGCCAGCGCCAGCATCTTCTCCCCCAGACCCATGCGCCGGCTGCTGCAGGTGATATGGAGCATGACGGTCTCATCAATGGGGGTCAGCTCAAGGTGGGGCAGCAGGTGTTCCAGCACAAAGGCGGAGGGTTCGAACACCCGAAGGCCCTTGCCGAGCGTCCCCGAGAGCAGCCGCTGCACGCAGGGGCTGGTGTCGAGCAGCACGGGCCAGCGCCCCTGCTCGCTTGCCTGCCACAGGGCCTCGGCCAGATCAGTACGCTTGGCTTCCGCCACCTCACTCATCCCCTTGCTGTCATAGGGCATGCCGCAGCAGAGCCCCTCGATGCCTTGCGGCACTATCACCCGGCAACCCGCTTTATTGAGCAGGGATTGCACCACGTCTGGCAGTGACGGGGCATCCTCCTGCTGGCCGAATACCCGGCTGGCGCAGGAAGGTAGATAAACCACAGCGCGCTCGCTGGAACCGCCATTGCTCCCCTCCCCTTGCCACCACTGGTAACGGCTTGGCCCCGGCAATGTGGGCAACCAGGCGGGTGTGCGCTGGCCGCTGAGCTTGCGCACGCCACCCACCAATCCTGCCAACGCCTTGTCTCCCAACAGCTTGCCGGCAACCCCTTTGAGCCCCAGGGCCCCGCGCGCCGTGCGGGTAACCCCGGCGAAGTGATCCGCGCTCCAGCGGGCGATGGGCACGAAGCGCTGGTACTTTTCGCTGCGCAGCTTCTTGATAAGGCTGCCGGTGTTGATGCCAACCGGGCAGCGGTCGGCGCAGAGCCCGGTCGCGGCACAGGTGTCGATGCCCTGATAGTCAAACAGCCGGGCAAGATCCCCTGCCGCTTCACCGCTGCGACCACGGCGTGACAACTCCCGATAGAGCACGATACGCTGACGCGGCGAGAGCGACAGGGTGCGCGAGGGGCAGACCGCCTCGCAAAAGCCGCACTCGATGCAAGGATCGACGATGGCATCGCTCGCCGGCATGGGCTTGAGGTGGGCAAGGTGGGCCTTGGGGTCGTCGTTGATGATGACGCCGGGATTGAGCAGGCCAGCTGGGTCGAGCAGCGCCTTGATGCGCCGCATCAGCGCCATCCCCTCCGACCCCCATTCGAGCTCCACATAGGGGGCCATGTTGCGGCCGGTGCCGTGCTCGGCCTTGAGGGACCCGCCAAAGCGCACCGCGACGAGTTCGGCCACCGCATCCATAAAGGCGCCGTAGCGGGCCACCTGCGCCGGATCATCGAACCCCTGGGTAAAGACGAAGTGCAGGTTCCCCTCCAGCGCGTGGCCGAAAATGATGGCCTCGTGATACTCAAACTCGTCGAACAGTTGCTGCAGCCCCGCCACCCCTTCGGCCAGACGCTCGATGGGAAAGGCGACATCCTCGATGATGACTGTGGTGCCCGTGGTGCGCACCGCCCCCACCGCCGGGAAGAGCCCCTTGCGAATGGCCCAGAGGCCGGCGCTCTCCTTGGTAAAGGGTACAGAGGCGACCTGAGCGAACTCGGCCGCCATGACCGTCACCTGCTCGCAGCGATCCACCAGCTCCTGCTTCGACTCCCCATGCACCTCGATCAGCAAGGCGCAGGCGGCCAGGTCCAGCGTCTTGATAAAATCCGGCAGACCGGGCTTGCCCGCGACCGAGCGAAGGGAACGCCCATCCATCAGCTCCACCGCCGCCACCGGCGCACTTTTAAGGCGCGAGGTGGCCAGACAGGCCTGCTCGGCATCCCGAAACACCAGCAGGGCCGAGGCCTTGTGGGGGTATTCGGGCACGGTGTCGAGCACTACCTCGGCGATAAAGCCGAGGGTGCCCTCCGAGCCGATCATCAGGTGGGTGAGAATATCGATGGGGTCTTCATGGTCGAGCAGGGCATTGATGGCGTAGCCCGTGGTGTTCTTGAGCCGGTACTTGTGGCGGATCTTGGCGGCAAGCTCGGTGTTTGCCAGCACCTCTGCGCGCAGGGCGGCGAGCCCCGTGAGCAGCTCCGGGCGCCTGGCCGCAAAGGCGGTGCGGCTCTGGGGATCGCCACTGTCCAGCACTGTGCCATCGGCCAGCAGCAAGGTCATGGCGTGCAGGGTGTGATAGCTGTTGTGGGCGGTGCCGCAGCACATGCCGCTCGCGTTGTTGGCGGCGATGCCGCCGAGCTTGCAGGCGTTGATGGAGGCGGGATCCGGCCCAATCTTGCGCCCCAGAGGGGCCAGATAGCGGTTGGCATCGGCGCCGATCACCCCGGGTTGCAGGGCGATGTGTGCGCCCTCGTCCAGAATGCGGTGGCCGCGCCAGCTATCGGTCAGGGTGATGAGCACCGAATCGCTCAGGGCCTGGCCCGAGAGACTGGTGCCGGCGGCGCGAAAGGTGCACGGCAGGCCCAATTCGCGGCACACCCCAAGCACGAAGCGCACTTCATCGAGGGAGTCGAGGCGCACGATGCGCTCGGGCACCAGCCGGTAGAAGCTGGCGTCCGTGCCGTGGGCCAGCCGAAGATCAGGGTCGCTCACCAGCCGCTCCGGCGGGATGCGCGAAAGCACGGCGGTGTCAAACTGGTTCCAGCCCATCAGCAATCCTCCACCAGCACTACCAGCAGGCGGCTCGGGCCGTGGGCACCGTAGGCCAGGGTCTGCTGGATGTCGGCGGTCTTGGAGGGGCCGGAAACCAGCAGCAGATTGGTGGGCATGGCCTGTTGCCAGCGCCCGGCCAGCACCAGCCCCGCCAGGTTGTCGGCAATGGTGGAGGCCGCCAGCAGCGCAATATGGCAGGGGGGCACCAGGGAGAGAGTGCGCGGCTCGCCGCCATCCGGCAGCAACACCAGGGTGCCGGTATCGGCGATGGCACCCGCGCAGTGGGTTATCCCCGCCTGACAGACGTCGAACAGCTCGTCCTTCCAGCTCGCGAACTCCCCCGCCGGGGTCAACACAGAGTGCCCGGCGCAGGCGGCCGCAACCGCCGCCTGCCAGCGGCCGCCCTGGCCACAGGCCAGATGCGTTATTGCTTCCCCATCCAGCCAGGCGGCCAGATCCCGGGCAAGGGTTGCCTCCTTGACGGTGAGGATCTCGGCGTGGCTGACGCTGATCATGCCAAGGAAGCGCTCGCGCCGTGCGTTGTCATCTACCCCGCGCCAGGGCTGCCAGGCGTGCGGTGCGTGGGCAATGGGGGTGGCGGCGCCGCGCAGGCGGCTTAATATGGCCTCTTTGCTCGACATCTCAGGACTCCTTCTTCTTCTGGCGCAGCAGGGCGTGCAGGCTCTGGGGGGCGGGTTTGGGGGCCTCGCGGCACTGGGTCCAGGGGCCCAAGTGTTTGGGCATCAAGCCCCGCAGGCGACCGGCCACACCGGTTGCGGCGTGATAGAGACGCGGGTGGGTGGCGGCAAAGGCAAAGCCCTGCATGGCAAGCGTCTCGAGCCGACTCTTGGCCGCCCCCTGCCCCGCCAGCGGTTCGTGGCCAGGCAGTGCGTCGTGCTTGGCCTCCCGGCGCAGGCGCTGCAGCATGTCGGGAATGGGGATGCGCACCGGGCACACCTCGCCGCAGGCGCCACACAGACTGGATGCGGTCACCAGATCCTGGGTGCTCTTCAGCCCCAGCAGGTGGGGGGAGATGATCTTGCCGATGGGGCCCGGGTAGATGGTGCCGTAGGCGTGGCCGCCGATGCGGGTGTAGACCGGGCAGTGGTTCATGCAGGCGCCGCAGCGGATGCACTGCAGAGTCTTGCGCAGCTCCTCGTCCCGATAGGCCTGACTGCGGCCGTTGTCGAGCAGCACCAGGTGCACCTCGTCCGGGCCATCCAGCTCCCCTGCCCGGCGCGGGCCGCTGATGACGTTGAAATAGGTGGTGATGGCCTGGCCGGTGGCCGAGCGGGTCAGGGCGCTGTAGAGGGGCGGCACGTCGGATAAGAACTCCACCACCTTCTCGATGCCGGTGATGGCCACGTGGACTTTCGGCACCGTGGTGCACATGCGCCCGTTGCCCTCGTTTTCCACCAGACAGAGGCTGCCGGTCTCCGCTACCGCGAAGTTGACCCCCGACAGCCCCATGCCGGCGCGGCGAAACTCTTCACGCAGGGCCAGCCGTCCGGTCTGGATCAGGGCGTCCACGTCGGTGGTAGGGGTGAAGCCTTCGAGGTTATGAGCGAAGGTGTCGCTCACCTCCTGCTTGTTCTTGTGGATGGCGGGCATGATGATGTGGGACGGGGTGTCGCCGTCGAGCTGGACGATAAACTCCCCCATGTCGCTCTCAAGACAGCGGATGCCGTGGCGCGCCATCTCGTGATTGAAGCCCACCTCCTCGCTCACCATGGACTTGCCCTTGACGATGGAGCTCACCCCGTGTTTTTGGGCGATGCCGAGGATGATGGCGTTGGCCTCGGCTGGCGTCTGGGCCCAGTGCACCCTGATGCCGTTGCGCTCGCAGTTGGCTTCGAGCTGCTCCAAAAGCTCAGGCAGGCGCGACAGGCAGCGCTGGCGGATCTGTTCGGCCGCATTGCGCACCGATTCTTCTTCGGCCGGGTCGGCGAAGGCATCCCGCCGCTTGCCGCGCAGGTAATCCATGGCGCCGCGAAAATTCTGGCGCAGCACGGGGTCGGCCAGGGCCGCCTCGGCCTGGGGATGGAAACGGCGCGGCGAATACTTGGTGTGCTCACTCATGATGGGCCTCCTCTTTTTCAGACAAAGGCTTGCTGTGGGCGAGCAGGAAGCTGGCCAGGTGCATGGCGGGAAGCGCCTTGCCCTGATAAGCCAGGGATCCCTTGATGTTCAAGAGGCACCCCCAGTCCGCGCTCACCAGGGTATGGGCGCCGGTCGCCAGCAGGTGGCGGGTCTTGTCCTCCACCATGGCCTGGCTGATGTGGGGGTGGCGCACCGAGAAGGTGCCACCAAAGCCGCAGCACTCGCTCTCGTAGGCCTGCTCGTGCAGGGTGACCCCGCCCAGCTGCCCCAGCAGGCTGCGGGCCGTGGTGTGTACCTGCATCTCGCGCCGGGCCGAGCAGGAGGTGTGCATGACGATGCTCGCCTCCCTCACGGCGCGCCAGCGCACCCGGCAGACCCGGGCCAGAAACTCGGTGAGCTCGAACACCCGGTCGCAAAAATCGGCCACCTCGCTGCTCTCTGGAAAGAGGCGAGCATAGTGGTGGTGCATCATGCCGCCGCAGGAGCCCGACAGCACCACCACGGGCCAGGGCTCGGGGAAGAGCGCCATCTGGCTGAGGGCCACCTTGCGCGCCTCCTCCTCGTGACCCGAGGTGTAGGCCGGCTGCCCGCAGCAGGTCTGTTTCTCGACAAAGTGCACCCTTATCCCTTCCCGCTCGATCAGGGCGATGGAGTCGAGCCCCGCCACCGGGTCAAACAGGTCCACCAGACAGGTGGCGTAGAGATAGACATCGGCCGGCTTGGCCGGATAGACCCGCATTACCTTCATCACTTGCTCTCCTTACTTCAACTGCAGCAGTGCGTCCGAGACGTGGAAGCTGTACATGAGCGCCAACCCGATAAGACCGGTGGCCAGCAGGTAGTAGAGGGTGGGCAGCGCCGTCTTGCGCAGTGTCGCCCCCTCACGGCCGAGCAGCCCCACGGTGGCTGACGCCGCCACCACGTTGTGGATGGCAATCATGTTGCCGGCCGCAGCGCCCACGGCCTGCAGGGCCAGCATGGCGGCGGTGGAGACCCCCAGGGTCTGGGCCACTTCAAACTGGAACTGGCTGAACATCATGTTCGACACCGTGTTGGAGCCGGCGATAAAGGCCCCCAGCGCGCCTATGGTGGCGCTGAGCGCCGGGAAGAACTCCCCGACGAGCCCCGCGGCAAAATTGGCCGTGGTCACCGGCATACTGGAGAGATCCGCCCCGTTGACGCCGGAGTTGATGAAGATGCGCACCATGGGCACGGTGAAGATGAGCACGAAGCCGGCGCCGATCAGGGTGCGGCTGGACTCTCCCAGTGCCCGCCCGAAGGGGGCGAGGGAGCGCGATTGCAGCCAGGTGGCGATCAGGGCGCAGAGCACCAGCAGGCCCCCCGGCAGGTAGAGCGGCTCAATGGAGGCGCTGACCCCCTTCTCTCCCAGGAGGTCGGTGAAGGCGAGGCTCACCGACAAGAGGCTTGCCTTGAATTCCGGGCTCACCCGGCTGGCCACCAGCAAGAGGGCCAGCGCCACATAGGGGAGCCAGGCCAGCAGCAGGGACATGGGACGGCCGGCGGCCTCTTTGAGATCGAGCTTCAAGGAACCCAGCCACTCTGCGGGCCACTCCTGTTCGGGGGCGAAATCCCAGGTGTTTTTTGGCACCAGGAAGCCGTGGCGCGCCGCCGTCACCACCAGGGCCAGCCCCGCCAGCCCGCCGATGAGGGACGGGAACTCGGGACCGAGCAACATGCCGGTCAGGGCATAGGGGACGGTGAAGGCGAGCCCGGCGAAAATCGCGAAGGGCAGGATGGAGAGCCCCTCGGTCCAGCTGCGATTACGGCCAAAGAAGCGGGTCAGCATCATCACCATCAGCACCGGCATCAAGGTGCCGACGGTGGCGTGAATGAGGGCCACGTTGGTGGTCACCTGCTGCAGGTAGATGTCCCAGCTGCTGCCACCGGCGCTCAGGGTGTGGCCGATGGTCTGGTTATCCAGCCCCTTGTTGATGCCCACCAGGATGGGGGTGCCCACCGCACCGAACGACACCGGGGTCGACTGGATCATCATGCCGAGCAGCACGGCGGCGAGCGCCGGAAAGCCGATGGCCACCAGCAGGGGAGCGGCGATGGCGGCGGGGGTGCCAAAGCCCGAGGCCCCTTCGATAAAGGCGCCGAAGCACCAGGCGATGATGATGGCCTGGATGCGCCGGTCCGGCGAGATGTTGGTGAAACCGCCGCGAATGGCGGTGATGGCACCGGTGTGTTTCAGGGTGTTGAGCATCAGGATGGCGCCGAACACTATCCAGAGCACGGTCACCGTGATCACCAGCCCTTGCAGGGTGGAGGCGAAGACCCGGGTCGGGCTCATCTGCCAGCCCCAGAGGGCGATGAACACGGTCAACAGAAAGGCGATGGGCATGGCGCGCTTGGCGGGCCAGTTGAGGCCGACCAGCAGCACGGCGGCCACCAGGATCGGCGAGAAGGCCACCAGGGCCAGCAGGGTGTCTGTCATCATTGCGTCCTTGTCCAGAGGGGCACCCTGGGGGTGCCTTGTTGTTGTTTTGTTAATCGGACGTGACCTTACCCTGTTCCTTTTTCGCGATATATGGAAATAATGAACAACATTCGTTCCAAAAGTTGATCAATATGGCCAGTACCGACGACCTCATCCTCTTCGCCCAGGTGGTGGAGGCAGGCTCCTTCAGCAAGGTGGCTGAGCAAAATTCCATTACAAATTCAGTGGTTAGCAAACGGATCGGGCGTCTTGAAGAGGAGCTCGGGGTGCAGCTGCTCTATCGCACCACCCGTCGGCTCACCCTGAGCGAGGCGGGCAAGGAGCTCTATCAGGGTGCCAAAAATGTGAAGGCCGCCGCACTGGACGCCTTCGACGCAGTGGCGGGATTCGGTGAAAAGGTGAGCGGCCATGTGCGCATGTCGGTGCCCACCATCTCGGGGGAGCTGCTGCTGGCCGATGCGGTGGCCGATTTTTGCCAGCAGCACCCGGGGCTCACAGTGGAGATGTCGCTGGACAACCGCTTCGTCAACCTGGTGGAAGAGGGGTTCGATCTGGTCATTCGCACCGGTTATCTGGATGACTCCAGCCTCATCGCCCGCCACATCCTCGACTCCCAGTGGGTGATCTGCGCCGCCCCCGCCTATGTGCGCCGCTTCGGAGCGCCGCGCGAGCCCGCAGACCTGCAGGCTCACAACTGCCTGCGCTACGCCTATCAGAGCACGGGGGCGTCGGAGTGGGCCTTCAAGGGGGAGGACGGCAACTATCTGGTGTCGGTGTCGGGGAGCTTTTCAACCGACAACGCCGGTGCCCTGCGCAAGGCGGCGCTGGGGGGGCGCGGCATCGTCTATGTGCCGCGCTGCCTGGTCTATCACGATTTGATGAGCGGGGACCTGGTGGATTTGTTTCCGGAACGGGTGGGCAAGAAGCTTGGCATCTACGCCGTCTACCCCTTCACCCGCCAGCCACCGCGCAAGATCCGGCTGCTGATCGAGCACATCCGCCAGCGCTATCTGGATATCGCCCACTACTTCATCTGAGGCACCAGGCGGGCCTCAGAGGGCGGGCTACGCCGCCTGGGTGGACAAAAACGCCAACGACTGCCGATTGAAGTGATCCGGCTGCTCCACGTTGCAGACGTGGCCGCAGTTTTCGATGATCTCGAGCCGGCTGTAGGGGTCCCGGGCCACCTGCTCGCGCACCGGGGCGAGGAACATATGATCCTCCTCCCCCATCACATAGAGGGTGGGAATGGGCAGGGCGCGCTCCTTGAAGTAGCGCATCAGGGGGTTGACCTCGGTGGCGAGGCGGAACCAGCGTTTGAACTCCTTCTGGCAGAGTTTGCGGGCCTCGCGCACGAAGAGGTTGCGGGACTCCTGATGGTGCTGGCGCGGCATGATGATGAAGGCGAACAAGCGGTAGAGCCACATGTAGGGCAGTATGTGCTGGCCGACCCGGCCGAGCTGCACCAGCACCCGGGAGCGGATGTCGAGGCGCAGGATGGCGCCGCCGAGCACCATGCTCTTGACCCGCTCGGGGCAGAGCTCGGCCAGGTGGCGAATGAGGATGGTGCCAAGGGAGATGCCGACAAAATGGGCGCGGGGAATGCGCAGGTGATCGAGCAGCCGCAGTATGTCCTCGGTCACGGCCCGAAAGCTGTAGTGCCCCTTGACCACCTGTTGCAACTGGTTGGATTGGCCGTGGCCGCGAAGATCCAGCAGCAGCACGTTGAAGTGCTCACGGTAGGCGCGCAGTTGCTTGAACCAGATGGAGGAGCTGCCGCCGGCGCCGTGCACGAACACCACCCAATCCCGATCGGGGCCAAGCTCAAAGGTCTTGTGGTACAACATCTTATGGGCTCCCGGGGGGTTGGGGGATATACTCGGCGGGCATATTAACAGATGCCTCGCCTCGATGAATATGCTTGCTCTCATGATCGGACCAGCCTGGAGGCCTGTATGACGCTCACCCTTTTGCGCGAATTTCTGCTCAGCCAGCCGGGGGCCACCGAGGATACCCCCTTCGGCCCGGAGATCCTGGTCTATCGCATCGCCGGCAAGATGTTTGCCCTGGTGGACTGGCAGGCCGAGCCGCTGACCATCAACCTCAAATGCGAGCCGGAGTTGGCGCTTTTGTTGCGAGAGATCCACCCCGAAGTCAAACCCGGTTGGCACATGAACAAGCAGCACTGGAACACGGTGACCCTGAGCGAGAATCTGGACGCCGAGCTCTGGCAGGGCTGGATTGAACACTCCTACCAGCGGGTGGTGGCGGGCCTGCCCAAGGCCAAGCGGCCGCAGGCGCCGACCTCCCATTCCAAACCATGAGCCTTCCCATGTCTGACTCCCCTGCTCCGCACTCCCTAAACCCTGACCTCTATCGCGTCGTTCCTCTGGATGAGCGCCATATCCCGGCCCTGCTCGCCTTGTTCGAGCAGTCGGTGCGCCGCATGGGCCCGGAGCACTACAGCCCGGCGCAGGTGGAGCAATGGGCGCTGGGCGCCCGTCATCCGGGTCTCGCCAGCCAGTTGCGCGAGCACCACGGCTGGATCATCGAGCAGGAGGGCATCCCCCTTGGCTTTGTCACCCTGAGCGATGACGGCCACCTCAGCCTGCTCTATGTGAGCGCGGATCATCCGCGCCAGGGGCTCGGCGGCCTGCTGCTGGCGCAGGCACTGCAGGCGGCCAGCCAGCTGGGCCTGCCCAGCCTGACCACAGAGGCCAGTGCCTTCAGCCTCGCGCTCTTTCTGCGCCACGGCTTCGAGCAGGCCGGATTGGAAACCGTGGAGCGCGGCGGGGTCAGTTTTGTCCGCCATCGCCTCTACTGCCGCTTGCCAAGCGGGGGCCAGCCACTAAAATACCCCCCATTTCCCCAAAGCGATGAATGAAGGCAGCCATCATGGTGGTAGAGAGCGACGGTTATATTGCGCTTATCGAGTATCTGGTAGAGAGTCTGGGCCTGTTCGAGAGCCAGCAGCAGGGCACGGGCACCCAGACCATAGAGGATCTGGTGAGCAACCGGGTGGCAGGCAACCTCATGGCCATCTGCGAGCAGAACCCCCAGCTCGACCCCAAGGTGCGTTTCATGATCATGCAGGAGGCCGACGCCGTGGTGGCCGATCTGGAGGAGGTGCTCTCCGCCGTCTGGCTGCGGGCGCCCACCCCGGCCCAGCACGCCTTCCTCGATGAGTTCATCGATCTCATCAAGAACCTGTTCGACAGCACCATCGGCTAGTCCCCTCCCCCGCGGCCGCACGGCCCGCCAAAGATCTGCAATGAAAAGGGCCGCCTCAAAGGGCAGCCCTGCTTGCTATCACTTCCGATTCATCGCGCTTGTCAGTTGAATGAATATCGAGGCAAGAAATGTGTCTGGTCTTGGCTGCCGTCCATGGTAGCTACCCAGTTAGTCTGCCGAGGTTCGGCTAAGTTCCCGGCCAGGGCGCTTTTTTTAATATTTCTTTCAAAAAATCGAAACAGGGGCCTAATGGCCCCTGTTTTATCCAGGCTGCGCCTCAGCGGTTCAGGCTGGGGGGCAGGCAGACGCCAATGCCCCCCAGTCCGCAATAGCCTTCCGGGTTCTTCTCCAGATATTGCTGATGGTAATCCTCGGCGTAGTAGAAGGGCGCCAGCGGCAGGATCCGGGTGGTGATGGCGCGGGCATCGCCGCTCGCCATCATGGCCTGCTGGTAGGCCGCCAGGCTCTGCTGGGCGATGGCCTCCTGGGCTTCATCCCCATAGAAGATCACCGAGCGGTACTGGGTGCCGATGTCGCCGCCCTGGCGCATGCCCTGGGCCGGATCGTGTTGCTCCCAGAACAGCTTGAGCAGCTCGCCATAGCTGATGACCTTAGGGTCAAACACCACCTGCACCGTCTCCGCATGGCCGGTCAGGCCGCTGCACACCTCCTTGTAGGTGGGGTTGGGCGTCAGGCCCCCCTGATAACCGGCGGCGGTGGAATAGACGCCGGGCTGCTGCCAGAACAGGCGCTCCACACCCCAGAAACAACCCATGCCAAACCAGGCCAGCTCCATCCCCTCGGGCCAGGGGCCCTGGGTCGGGTGGCCGTTGACGGCATGCTGCTGGCCGATCGCCAGCGCTTCCCGTCGTCCCGGCAGGGCCTCTGCCGGTGAAATAATCTGCTCCATATGCCCTGTCCTTGAATAAAATCCCGCGCGACGCGGCTGACGAAAAGGAACCCCGAAGATAACAGGTTATGAGCCCGGATCAACCAGGGCGGTCCCTTCAGCGGGCTGACCGCCTTCCGGCTCGCCCGGGCGCAGGGCGCCTGCGGCTGGTCAAAATGGCGGCACAAAACACCAAAACCAATATTTAGTCTTGATTTGTGAATTTATTTTCATATATTGAGCAAATTGCTGCTTTTTTATGGAACGAAACACGTGCGTGAACGCGAACCCAGCCTGGTCCATGCCTTTCGGCAATCCACCCCCTATGTCAACGTGCACCGGGGTGCCACCTTCGTGCTGATGATGGGCGGGGAAGCCATCTGCCACCCCAACTTTGCCAACATCGTGAGCGACATCGCCCTGCTGCAGACGCTGGGGATCCGCCTGGTGCTGGTGTTCGGCTCGCGTCCGCAAAACGACGAGGCGCTGGCCCGCGCTGGCATCCAGGCCCAGTACCACAGACGGATCCGGGTCACCGATGACGAGAGCTTCGCCATCATCAAGCAGGTGTGCGGCGGTCTGCAATACGACATCACGGCCCAGCTCTCCATGGGGCTGGCCAACACCCCCATGCAGGGGGCGCGCATCAGCGTGGTGAGCGGCAACTTCGTCACCGCCCAGCCGCTCGGGGTGGAAGATGGTATCGACTACTGCCACAGCGGCCGGGTGCGGCGCATCGACGTGGAGGGGATCACCCGCCAGCTGGATCAGCATGGGCTGGTGCTCATCTCCCCCATCGGCTGCTCGGTCACCGGCGAGAGCTTCAACCTGAGCTCGGAAGAGGTGGCGCGCCGGGTGGCGGTGGATCTCAAGGCGGACAAGCTCATCTGCTTCAGCAGCACCCAGGGGGTGATGAACAGGCAGGGCGTGGCCATCTCCGAGCTCTTCCCCGAGCAGGCCGAGGAGCTGCTGGTGGAGCTGGAGCAGGCGGGCGAGGAGATGTCCGGCACCGCCCGCTACCTGCGCGCGGCCATCGCCTCCTGCCGGGGCGGCGTGCCGCGCTCCCACCTGGTGAGCTATCAGGATGACGGAGCCATGCTGCAGGAGCTGTTCAGCCGCGAGGGGCTCGGCACCCAGATAGTGCGCGAAAGCGCCGAGCGGGCGCGGGCCGCCACCATAGAGGACATCGGCGGCATCCTGGATCTGATCCGGCCGCTGGAGGAGGAAGGCATACTGGTGCGCCGCTCCCGGGAGCAGCTGGAGATGGAGATAGACAAGTTCACCATCATAGAGCGCGACGGCCTCATCATCGGCTGCGCGGCGCTCTACTGCTTCATGGAAGAGGCCATGGCCGAGATGGCCTGCGTCGCCATCCATCCCGAGTACCGCAACTCCAACCGGGGGGATCAGCTGGTAGCCAAGGTGGCCGAGCGGGCCAAGCGGCTCGGCATCCGCCGCCTGTTCGTGCTCACTACCCGCTCCATCCACTGGTTCCGGGAGCGGGGCTTCGATCCCCTGGAGGTGGAAGATCTGCCGGTGGCGCGCCAGCGCCTCTACAACTGGCAGCGCCGCTCCAAGGTTTTGTCCAAGACCATTTCGTAACTGATTGATCTTGTGCCTGGTTGTTGCCAATTGTGTACTTTTTTACAAACTCGATTGACAGTGCAATCCAGAGCAGGGTATTTCTACATGCACGCCACCTTCCGAGGTGGCACCAGAAGAGGAGCGCTGCCCAGGCAGCCCAAGGGAGGACACCAGAGTCCGGTGAACTTGGGTCAGGGGGAGCAGCGCCGAGACGAGTGAGGCAACTGGATACCTCAACGTCGGCTGCGGGGGCTGAATCCCCCGGGTTGTCATCGGTCGTGTGCATCCCACAGGCATCCAGCAGGATCCTTGTGGGATGGGCACCGCGGATGGAGTGCTTCTGGCCGGGATCCTTCGCTATTCCTGCCATTTTCTGCCTCCTCCTCTCTTTTGCCCGATGAAACCGGATTTTCACCTTGAGACAGGAGTATGCAATGAACCCGATCAACGTCGCCAAGTTTGGCGGAACCAGTGTCGCCGATGCCGCGGCCATGAACCATTGCGCCGACGTGGTGCTGGCCAATCCGGCGACCCGGGTGGTGGTACTGAGCGCCAGCGCCGGGGTCACCAACCTGCTGGTGAGCCTGGCCCAGGGTGAACTGGACGAAGCCGGGCAGGATGCCCAGCTCGACAAGCTGACCGGGATCCAGCAGGCCATACTGACGGCGCTCGGCAACCCGAGCGAGGTGAGCGCTCTCATCCACGCCCAGCTTGGCGACATTCGCACCATGGCCCGCCAGGCCTGCCAGCACACCGATGCCGAACTGGCCGACCGCCTCATCGCCTGCGGCGAGCTGATGTCCACCCGCCTCTTCACCGAGCTGCTGCACCAGCGGGGCATCAAGGCCCAGTGGCAGGACGCGCGCCAGCTGCTGCGCACCGACAGCCGCTTTGGCAAGGCGACCGTGGATCTGGCCGCCACCCGCACCCTCTGCCAAGCCACGCTAGGCCCGCTGCTCGGTGACAGCCTCATCATCACCCAGGGCTTCATCGGCGCCGACGCCGATGGCCGCACCACCACCCTGGGCCGGGGCGGCTCCGACTACAGCGCGGCCCTGCTCGCCGAGGCGCTGGACGCCGGCAGTATCGAGATCTGGACCGACGTGCCCGGCATCTACACCACGGATCCGCGCCTGGTCACCCGGGCCCGCCCCATCCCGGAAATCAGCTTCGTGGAGGCGGCCGAGATGGCCACCTTCGGCGCCAAGGTGCTGCACCCGGCCACCCTGCAACCCGCCCTGCGCCAGGACATTCCGGTGTTCGTCGGCTCCGCCAGGGATCCCGCGGCCGGTGGCACCTGGATCCGCGCCAGCACCGGCAGCAACCCGCTGTTTCGCGCCGTGGCCCTGCGCCGCCAGCAGGTGCTGGTCACCCTGCACAGCCTCAACATGTTCCACGCCTACGGCTTTTTGGCCGAGGTGTTCGGCATCCTGGCCCGTCACCGCATCTCGGTGGATCTCATCACCACCTCCGAGGTGAGCGTCTCCCTGACCCTGGATCACACCGGCAGCCAGAGCAACGGCGAGCCCATCCTGGGCGACAAGGTGCTGGCGGAGCTCGGCCAGCTGTGCAAGGTGGAGGTGGAGACCGACTTCGCCCTGGTGGCCCTCATCGGCAACCGCATGAGCGAGGCCGCCGGGGTGGGCAGCCGGGTGTTCGACGCCATTCGCGAGCACAACATCCGGATGATCTGCTACGGCGCCAGCGCCCACAACCTCTGCTTCCTGGTCAAGGAGAGCGAGGCGGGCCACATCGTCAACCGCCTCCATCAGGAGTTGCTCGACTGAGCCTGACAAAACCTTGCCAGCCCTTCTCCCCGCGAGGGAGAAGGGTTGGCATCAGGGTAAGCCCATGGCGACCCTATACCAACGAAGAGGGGCGCCGATGCGCCCCTCTCGTCATGCTGTCGTCCCCATGTCAGCGCGCGGGCTGGCGGGTCCGGGTCGGCAATAGGTTGGCCCGGATCTGCTCGCGCAGCCCCCCCAGCCGCTGCAGCAGCGCCGCCTGGCTGAGCCCGGCCTCGTCAAACCCCAGGTTATCGGCCAGCGCCGGGAAGTGATCCCGCACCGCCAGCTCCAGCCAGTCGAGGCGGCGCAGGGTCATGGGGCCGCAGCTCTTGCCGCTGAGATCGTCCTGGATGTCGAGCCGATGGCTGCGATACATGTCGCGCCACCAGTTGGCGGCGAGCGCCTGCTCGCTTGCCAGCGCCGCGCTCCACTCCCCCACCAACCCCTGCATCCGGGCCAGCACGGGGGCGCTGGCCCCCTCCCGGCTCAGGTACTGCAACTCCCCCTTCGCCCAGGCGAGGCAGAGCGTGCGCCAGTGGCGAAACAGCGGCAGGGGATCGCTCTGCTCCAGCCAGAGCCCGGACAGGGTGCGGGTCTCCAGCCGCTCAGGCACATGAAACTCCGGATCGGTGAGGCCGTTGGAGTTGAACTCGTGGAGGGGATCGAAGGGCCACATGTAGCCAAAGTCGAACACCGAGATCTGCTGGCCGTCGTCGAGCAGGTTGCCCGGGCTCGGATCCCAGTCAAACCAGCCCCAGCGGGCCAGCTCCGCCTCCACCGCCAGCATCTGTGCCAGGTTGCGCTCATTGAGCCTGCGCACCGGCTCTCCCCTCAGCCAGGGGGAGACCAGCACCCCGGCGCGGGCGGAGCCGAAGCTGGTGCAGACCACGTTGGAGAGGATGGTGGGGTGCAGCTCCCGCAGGCTCTCTATCTCCCGGCGCCGCTCCAGCTCGGTGAGAAAGGCGGTCTTGCCGTCGACGTTGGCCACCAGGGAGTCTGGCCGGCAGCGCTTCAGGCACCAGTGGTGCCCCTCCACCTTGAGGTGGAACACCTCGGCGGTGAGCCCCTGACCATAGACCTTGACGACGTCCGGGTGATCCTCGGTCAGCCTGATCAACTGGGCCAGGGGCAGGGGGCAGTCCCGCTCACGCCCGATCCGGATCTCGTCCCCGTTCTCCAGCATCTGGAGCAATCTTGCCTGACGTGCCGCAACCTTGGGATTCATGCATGTACCTCCAACCGTTACTGAGAGACTAAACAGCGCCCCCCTCCCAGACCAGCGGCAAAGCCCCATGATGACGCTTTCATCACAGAATCAGTGCCCCTCCCGGATCGGGATCACAATTTGCACGCCCAGGCTGTCACCCAGGATTCATCCCGTCGTCATTAAATTGACATCAAGGAACAAGCCCCTCACCATCGGGTCAAAATAGATGCAGCGTTGCTGCCCTGCCCGCTCCAAGGATGAGCCCCTATGAATGCCCCCGTCTGTGGTCACAGCCCCTCCCTCTCCCGGTCTCTGGCCGGGTGGTTGTTCGGCCTGCTGATCGCCCTGCTGTTGCTGACCCTGGCCCTGCCGCTGCTCAATCCCGCCGGCTGGCTCGGGAAGGCACAACCGCTGATCCTGGGGCCCGCCGATCAGCCCATCGCCACCCTCACCCGCCACAGCCTGCTCTACAAGAGCGACAGTCGCGGCCTCTATCTGGTGGTGCGCAGCCAGTGGCAACTGCTCAAGCCGCTGCAGGCGGGGGACAAGGTGCGGGTGGAGCTGCTCAACGACAAGGGCATTCGCATCGATCAGCTGAGCCAGGCGGTGGAGAAGCGCCAGAAGTGTCGCCAGAACCGCTGCACCCTGGATCTCAACAGCGCCCTGCGCGCCCCCGACGACGCCCTGGACAGCCGCTACCAGCTGCGGATCGGCCTGCTGCTGGCGGACAGACCCGAGAGCGCCGAGTACAGCCAGATCCTGCAGACCCTGCCGGAGCGCGGCTTCAACCTGACCTATCTGATGACCAGCCTGCTGCTGGTGCTGCTGGTGAGCGCCGCCGTGCTCAGGGCCCTGCTGCCGCGACTGCGCCGCAGCTACCGCTCCCGGGTGCTGGGCAGCCTGCTGCTCGGCAACCTCACCTTCGTGCTGCTGCACGGCTTCGTGGTGTTCAAGCTGGGGGAGTTTCTGCTCTGGTCGGGTTTTCGGCCCGAGCACTACTACCTCGCCTGGGGCAGCATGGTGCTGGGCTGGAGCCTCTGCGCCCTGGCGGGCTTCAACCTCTATATGGGGCTGGTCTTTACGGCCCTTTCGGGCATAGGGCTGCTCGCCAACTTCATGAAGATAGCCATCTACGGGGTGCCGCTGGGGGGGGACGATCTCGGCAACCTGATGGCCCTGCTGCACATACTGCTCGATCAGCACCCCGTGCTGCCGGTGCTGGCCCTGCTGGGGCTCTTGTTCCTGTGCTGGCGCTTCGCGCTGTCGCGCTGGATCCTGCGCACCACCGCCGCCACCGCCGCCTTCTTCGCGCTCTGCGTGTTCGCCACCCAGACCGGCAACAAGCTGCTGGGGGCCAACATCCGCTACGTGGACAGGGCGGTCAACTATCACAGGGACATCATCCGCGCCGGTCCCGGCCTCTACCTGTTCAACCTGGTGGACGAGATGCTGCAAAGCGGCAACATCTTCCGCTACCCCCTGCAGATCAACGAGCGCACCCCAGAGCTCAGCCAGCCGGCCCCGGGCCAGCCGCCCCGCTTCGATCTGGTGATAGTCCTGCAATATGAGTCCCTCTGGCTCGACTGGCAGGGCAGGATCTGCGCCCCCGCCCCCCCCCCCCCCCCCCCTCTCCCTTTTACACATCTTCACCTCCCGACCGAGGGGATCGGGGAGGGAGTGGGGGGGGGGGGGGCGGGTAGAAAAAAAAAAGAAAAGATAAAGAAATACGGAGTAGAGAAGAAGTGA